>JAJYMF010000324.1 GCA_021787175.1 Pseudomonadota bacterium
GGTGTAGCCACCTTGGCTGAAGTGGCCGTAGTTCAGGTTGGCATCCCACTGCCACGAGGTGTCGCCCACGTTTCCGCGCAATCCCGCAAAAACCTGGTCGGTGGTGGTCGAATATTGGAACTGGCGCTGTCCAAGGCCGAGGAACCGGGTCATGAACCGGTTTCCGCTGGCAGACGAAAAGTCAATGCCGAAAGGGTTGTAGATATTTTGGGCGGAAATGACGATCGGCGAGAGCGCGGTATCCAAAAGCGCAGGCGCCAACGCGGCCTCGGATGAAGTCTTGTTATGGAAGACATCCATGTAAGCCTGGACGTTGTCGGTCAGCTGGTACGTGCCCATGGTGAAGAAGCTGGCGCGTTCCTGCGGCGTCATCAGCAGGTTGACCGCCTGGTAGTTGTATGCATCCGTCTTGCCGTTGTAGCAGCGGTAATCGCTTTGCGAGGTGCCCGTGGTGCCAGGCAAGCGCGTCACGCTGCTGCAGCCGCCGTATTGGCCCCGGAGGTTGCTCGGAAGGAAAATGCGGCCGTTCGGCGTACGGCTGGAACCGGCGGCAAACACCGAGCCGTAATACAGATAAAGCGCCTGCTTCGAAAAGCTGCGATCTCCGGACGAGATGGCGTCGTACTTGTTGTAGTCGATGCCGGCGACGATGCTGCCCTTGTCCGAGGTCTGCCCGAACATGGCGGAAAAGCCCTGACGCTCGCCATCGCTGTGATCGGAAATGCCATAGTTGGTGCTGAACTCGGCGCCCTGGTAGTTCTTGCGCATGATGAAGTTGACGACGCCACCGATGGCATCGGAACCGTACACCGAGGACGCGCCATCCTTCAGCACTTCAACGCGCTCGACCATCGCCGCCGGAATCGCGTTGATGTCGTTGTTGACGATGCGGTGTCCGTCGATCAGCACCAACGTACGGTTGCTGCCGAGGCCGCGCAAGGAAATGGTGGCCGCGCCCGTACCGCCGCCGTTGTTGACGCGCGGATTGGTAGCCTGACCCGAAATCGCCGGGGTCTCCTGCACCAGATCGCCCAAGGTCACGGCGCCGCTCTGGGTGATGGTCTGGCGGTCGATCGCGAAGACCGGGTTGGCCGTCTCGATGTCGACGCGACGGATGCGCGAACCCGTGACGACGATCGTCTCGAGCTGCTGGGCCTTCTTGTCGGCGGGGGGATTGGCGGCGGCGTTGCCGGTGTCCTGCGCGAAGGCAGGGACCGCAGCACCGGCAGCGGCCACGGCGCCCAGGGTAAGGGCCATGCGGACCGCCGACGCAAGCTTGTTCGTGTCGAGTTTCATACTCTCTCCAACGTTCGGTGTGGTGACACGTTTCGGGGACAAGTGATCCATCCTGGAACGGCCGCAACGGCCCACCTCTGCCCTGGTAGCGCTGGACTCTAACAACTTTCTAACCCCGGGGGAACCCCTGCTTCACACGGCCTGGATGCTGCTTTGCAACAGGATCATCACGATCCCGGCGACCGCTGACGCGCATCGATGCGGGTCGGTGCGACCGCAAGCCAGGTGCCGACACCTTGCGTCAGTTGTCACCGGGCCCGCAGAGGTTGGTCGGCATCAGGCTGATCGTTCGATTCACTCGTCCAGTGCATCGATGAACTCTTGCGCCGTCAGCCCTGCTTGCTTGAGCACGCCTGTCAAGGTGCCCAGCCTGAGTTCGCGGTGCAGAGGCACGACACAACCGGCGCTGCCACGTCTGAGAACGACATGGCTGCCCCGCTGCCGGGCAACGACGAAGTGCAGCCGTCGCAGTGCGCGCACGACCTCGTCGCCCGAAACGTGCGGCAACCTAGGCATGCACGACCACTTCGAAGGTCGTAACCAACGGTCGCCCCGAGGCTGCAATCGGGAATTCCTCGACAAACAGCTCGGTGGCCTCGCGCAGGTTCGCCAACGCCTCTTCGACGGTATCGCCCTGTGAGGTCGAGCCCGTCTCCGGATTCAGCGCGGTGAAGCCGCCTTCGGCGGCGGGCAGCAAAACGGCCGTGAGCCACATGGCAGCCTCCGGTGATGATCCAAGGGACACAGTATCGCGCGAAGCGGGCGCGGACGAGACGGCCAACGCCCCGGCGCGCCCGGATAGCCCCTGGATGAAGCGCTCGCGCCACTCAGGTGCGCATCAGTGACATCTAAGGCGGGCTTGACCGGAACGAGGCAGATCCTTCTGCTACGCAGATCCTTCACTTCGTTCAGGATGACAGGGGGGTGTCACCCTGAGCGCCAGCGAAGGGTCTGCGGTGAAGACGAAAAGAGCCCCCCAACGCTCCGCTGCGCTCGGCAAGGGTGCGGCAGAAGCCGTGATCGCGATTGCGAAAAGCCCCTTAAAGGTCCTGGTGATACTGGACGTAGGGGATGCGGGAAGCGTCGGCAGGCTGGCCGGCGATGACAGGCGGGGTGCCGAACGACCACAGGTTCTGGGTGCCGACGCTGAGCGCACCCTGCCACGGCAGCCGCCAGGTGATGCCCAGATCGATCGTGCTCCAGTGCTGGTAGGTGCCGCCGGGGATGCCGATCAGGGCATTGGGCTGCAGCACGCGGCCGGTGATCACGCCGCTGATGCTGCCGCGATCCACGCCGAAGCTCAGCGAGCGCTCGGTCAGTCCGCTGAAAGCCAGCGGCAGATCGCTGCGCGGCTGCAGCTCGCCGTAACCGGCGCCGAGTTCGAGGCGGGTTTCGCCGAACATCATGTGACCCTGCGCACGCAGAGTGGTGCTGGTGCCCAGCAGCCCCAGCGGCAGACCGCCCAGCGGCTCGGCCATGTAGGCGCCGTAGAGTGGCGCCAGCGTCGGCGTTCCACCCGGCAGCGAGCCGCCGGACGGGCGCGACAGGCCGAGAGCAATGTTGACCCCCGCCGCGCCGCGGCTGAAGCCGGTGTTGACTTCGCCGCCCATCACGCCGCCAGTGGCATGATTCTGCACGCACAGGGACCCGCGCACGCCAGGCTGGGCGGCCACGCAGCCCGGCGTCTGCAACTGATGCTGGACCAGCGCCGCGCCGACATGCATGCCGTTGGGAAGGTCGTAGCGCAGTCCGCTATAAAGAAAGGTGCTGGCATCGACCACGCGGAAATCGAGCGCCGAGTTGAACAGCGGCGCACGGGCACGCAACGGGGTCCACTGCTGCGTCGACGAGGACGCCACGATCGCCAGCAGGCGGCCGTCCGGGGAACGCCACAGCGGCAGGACCACGCCGGGAGCGATTTCGGCCACCTGGGCCGGCGCCTGCTTGAGCAGCTGATCGGCCAGCCGGCGCGATTCGTCCGCCGAGGTGTCGGTCGGCGCCGCCAGCACGTGCGCCGGCCATACAGCCGAGGCCGCGAACAGGAGCACGATCAAGGGGGCGAGGAGACGGCGCATGGGCTGGGATGGCTTGGGCTTCGATGGGACCGCGACGCTGGGCTACAGTTCCGTATCCTTAACACTGTCAGTTTACAGCGATTTACGATTTACTAACAGCCTGCCCCGGTGCCCCGGGCCAGACTGTTAGCCCCTTCGCACTTTGGCCAGGACGTCGCCGTTGCCGAACGCCGTGATCGCCGCGGTCACTCCTCACGACGCCCTGCTGGGGCTGTTGCGGGCCCAGGATGCCGCCGAACTGGGGGCGGCTCTCGGTGACGCCGCGTGCGCCTGGGTGCCGGGAACCCGGGTGCTCCCCGGCGACGAGGCGGACGCACTGCCCGTACTGCAGCCGCCGCCCGCGGCGGCCACCGCGCCGATCCTGCTCAAGTGGCTGCGCGCGCTCGCGCAGCAGCGCTGCGAACAACTGCTGCAGCGCGATCGCCTGCAGGCCACGGTGGCCCGCCTGGAGAAGGCCGACCGCCTGCAGCGCGCGCTGTACGCCATTGCCGAGCAGGCCAACGCGCAGCGCGAACTGAACGCGGTCCTGGGCACCCTGCACGAAATCGTCGGCTCGCTGACCTATGCCGAGAATTTCTTCATCGCCCTGTACGACCCGCGCAGCGACAGCGTGCGCTTCGCCTATTACGCCGACGTCGCCGATCCCGAGCCGCCGGACCCGCTGCGGCCCTATCCGCTCGACGACATGCGCCACAGCGCGACCTGGCACCTGATCCGCGGCGGCCACGCCTTGATGGGATCGCTCGATGCCATCGCCGCCGCGGTGCAGGGTCCGTTCCTGCCCAACGGCCCGGCCTGCGTCGACTTTCTCGGCGTGCCTTTGCTGCGCGGACAGGAAATCGTCGGCTGCATCGTCGTGCAGAGCTATCGCGAAGACGCCCGCTATCGCGACGAGGATCGCGCGCTGCTGAGCTATGTCGCGCAGCACATCCAGACCGCGCTGGAGCGGCGCGAGGCGCAGGCCGAGCTGGAGCGCCGCGTGGCCGAGCGCACCGAGGCCCTGCGCGAAGCCAACCGCGTTCTGCAGCAGCAGGTGCTGGAACGCCAGCGCGGCGAGCGCCTGCAGGCGGCGCTGTTCCGCATCGCCGAGCTGGCCGGCACCACCGAGAGCCTGGAGGCGTTCTATGCCGCCATGCATCGGGTCGTCGGCGGCCTGCTCTATGCGCGCAATTTCTACATCGCCCTGCTCTCCGGCGACGGCGAAGAGCTGACGTTTCCCTACTCGGTGGA
>JAJYMF010000102.1 GCA_021787175.1 Pseudomonadota bacterium
AGGCGGCGGAAAGCACTGCGCCCACAGCTGCGCATCGACCTCCGCCTCCGACTCCACCCACTCCACGTCAAGCATGCCCGGCGTTCCCCTCGTCCGTGCCGATGTATCCGCGCGCAGAGCGGGGCGCGCACGCCGGCTTCCGTGCCGGCGGCGCCCCGCAGTCCCCATCGCGACCTGCGCGCTCCGATCCGTTCATGCCGGCGGTGGACATGGCGCTGCGGCCGGCGACTCGGCCGTCACTGTAGCAACGCCGCGTACCGGCTTCAGCCCGCGCCGGTTTCGGCGATGGCGCACAGACTCTGCCGCAGCACGTCGACGATGCGTGCAAAGCGCGCGTCGTCGAGCCACAGGCTGTTGCCGATCGTCAGGGTGCGGGCAGCGAAGTCGCATGCATGGGGTACCGCCGCCGCAGGCACCACGCCGCGCAGGAAAGGGTAGTCGGGCAAGGCGTGTGCGAACAGCCGGCCCACGCCGAGCCCGCTCGGCCACAGGTGCGCCAGTGCGGCGTCGCGGCACGTCTCGTCCGGCAGTTGCACCAGCAGGTAGGGCCAGACCGGGACGCTGCCCGGCACCCCCCGGCAGACCCGCACGCCGGGCAACGCTTCGAGCGCCGCCACGCGCCGCGCGGCGCGCTCGCCGGCGGCTGCGTGAACTGCGCGCAGTCGCGCCAGCGCCCGCACCCCCACGCGCGCGCGCCAGCGGCCGGGGCGATGCAGCGGAATGCCGAGGCCGACATCGTCCCGGCAGGCGGCGATCACGTCGCGCCGCGCCAGCGCGCGCCGCAGCGGGCGACCGTAGACCAGGCCCAGCAGCGACGGCCGGTACAGCGCGGCGTAGCCCAGCAGCTCGATGCAGGCCTTCGTCTCGCGCAACGGGTGGGGGTGCAGCAGGCGCGCGGCCGCCTCGCGCAGGGCGGCGCGCAGGGCGGGATCGCGCGCGACCAGCAGGCCGCCCTCGTAGATCGTCAGCCCCTTGCCGACCCCGAAGCTGAACAGGCCGATGTCGCCGGCGAGGCCGACGCGCTCATCGCCGCGTGCCGCGCCGAAGGCCTGCGCGGCGTCCTCGATCACGAAGGCGCCGTGGCGCGCAGCGATCGCGCAGGCCGCCTCGACGTCCGCCACCTGACCGGCGAGATGGGTCGGCAGCACCGCCAGCGTGTCGGCGCCGACGGCCGCCGCCAGGGCGTCCGGATCGAGGTCGAAGTGGCCCGGCGCAAGATCGACGGGCACCGGCACCAGACCCGCGCGCGCCACCGCCAGCGGCACCAGCGGACAGGTGTAGGCCGGCACCGCGACCGTGCGTCGCCGAGGCGCCAACGTCTTCAGCGCCTCCAGTGCGACCACCAGCGCGGCGGTCCCGGAGCCGGTCAGCAGCGCAGCGTCGGTGCCGAGCCAGGCCGCCGCGGCCGCCGCCAGGTCGGACTCGCCCCGGGGGACGAGATCGCCCCAGCGCAGCGGCACGCCGGCGGTGGGCGGCAGCTCAACGCGCATGCCCGGCGGTCGTCTGCGCGACTTCGTCCTCGGCGCGCGCCAGCACCAGGATGCCCAGCACGATCAGCGTCGCGCCGACCAGCTGCAGCGGCGCCAGGCGCTCGCCGAACAGCCAGGCCGAGGCGGCCATCACGCTGACCACCTGCAGGTGCGACGCGGCAAAGGCCGGACCGACCGGCGCGTGCTTGAGCAGGGTCATGTAGGTGACGAAGGCGCCGAGGTAACCGGCAATCGCCCCGTAGACCCAGGGTTCGCGCAGCACCCGCAGCAGCCAGCCGGGATCCACCGCGAAGGGTGCGGCGTGGGTCGCGGCCAGCTTGAAGCAGAGCTGGGCGGCGGTATCGATCGCCATCAGCAGCAGAAAGCCCACGAGGTAGAACCGCCAGCGCGTGCTCATCCGACCCCCACCAGGACCACGCCCAGCGTGATCAGCGCGACGCCGAGCAGCCGCCGCGCCGTCAGGCGCTCGCCGAACAGCCAGCGTCCGCCCAGCATCACCGCCGCCATGTTGAGGCAGGACAGCAGCACGCCCTCGGCCAGCGGCACCACCGACAGGAACGCCAGCCAGGTCACGAACTCGCAGGCGAACGCGGCGATGCCGAGCCAGAGCCAGGGCCGCACGGCCATCGCGCGCCAGTGGTCGAGGCCCTCGCCCGGCACTCCGCTGGCGGCCTTGAAGGCGAGCTGGCCGCCGGTGTCGAACACCAGCACCAGCAGCCACAGGGCGAAGCTGATCGGAGGCATGCGCGGCTCGCGGCGGGGAGCCGCGAGTATCGCCGCGGCGGGCCGGCAGCGCCAACGGCGCGTGGCGGAAGCGGAAACCGCGATCCTGCCGCCGACAGGATCGCGAGCGTCGTCTCAGCGCAGCGGCGCGAGAATCTGGTCGAGGTAGTCCGGCGTGCCCGGGATGCGCTCGAGGTGCGGATAGCGCAGGCCGCCGTGATAGTCCACCGCGACCGCGTAGACGTGGCCCTGGTTCTCGACCGCCAGCGTGATCGGCGCGCGGCCGCCCCTGGCCGCGGTGATCGCGGCGTCGAGCGCCTCCCGGCTGTAGACGTGATCGCCGACCGCGATCAGCTTCATGCCCGGAGCCAGGCCGGCCTGGTAGGCGGGGCCGTTCCATTGCACGTCAGTCAGCGTGCCGTCCTTGCCGACGCCGACGCCGATCGAGGCGGCATAGTCGGCGAACTTGAAGCGCGCCGCCGCGGCCGCGAGGTAGGCGTTGGGCTGGTCGGTGTAGACCAGTTTCCAGCCCGCGCGCTCGATCCCGCCCAGCGGTGCCGCCGCGCGCACGTCATAAATGTGCGCCTGCAGGAATTGCTTCCAGTCGAAGGGCGCCACCTGATTGAGCGCCTTGACCACGTCGTCGAAGGTATAGGTGAGGGTGTCGACGCGGCCGTCATCGACGCCGAAGAACACGCGCGCGAAGTCGTTCAGCGACCTGCGGCCATGGGTCAGCTGGCGCAGGCGCGCATCGACGTCCAGCCAGGTCAGCGCGCCTTCGATGTAGTAATCCTCGCCGCGCTGCCAGTTGGCCCAGTCGGGTTTGAGGATGCGGTTCTTGTCGATGATCGGCTGGGCGGTGGTGTCCTCGACGCTGCGCCACCGGCGGCCGGTGCGCAGTGCCATGCTGGAAGCCGCGGCGGCGAACACGTCGCGCGCCTGCGCTTTGGTCCACAGCCCGGCGCGCGCGGCCAGCACGTCGCCCCAGTACTGGGTCTGGCCCTCGTACACCCACAGCAGGGTGTCCTGCATCGGCACGTTGAAGTTGGGCGTCCACAGGTCCGCCGGGCGGCGGAACTTGCCGTTCCAGGAGTGCGTGTACTCGTGCGAGAGCAGGTCGCGCTCGGTCCAGGTCCCGGGATCGGTGAAGTAGCCCGGCACGGTGCCGTCTTCGCTGGACTGATGATGCTCGAGGCCCTGGCCGCCGATGTGATCGGACAGCCACAGCAGGAAGTCGTAGTGCCGGTAGTGCTGCGCGCCGAACAGGCGCACGGCCTGCGTCACCAGCGCGCGATGCGCGGCCAGCAACGCGGGCGGAATCTTCAGATCGGCCGCGCGGTCGGCGACCACGTCGAGATGCACCGGCACCTTGGCGCCGGGGGCGAGGTCGATGCGCTCGAAATGCTGGCCGGCGATCAGCGGCGAATCGACCAGGGTGTTGAGCGGCGTCGGCCGGAAATGCACCACGTCACCGTCGCGCGCGGCCACCTCCAGCGCGCTGGCGAACCGCCAGCCCGGGGGCAGCGTCAGCGTCGGCGCAAAGGTGATGTCGCGCGAGAAATGGCCGGCCGGATACAGCAGCACGCTGTTCCACGGCAGGTCCAGCATCTGCGGCGACATCAGCACGCGCCCGCTCTTCGGGCTGACCGCGCTCATGAAGTCGAAGTGCACGTCGATGGCGCTGGCGCCCGCGGGCACCGGAACGTGAAAGGCGAACACGTCGACCGGATCGCGCGTCCACGCCAGCGCCTGCCCGTTGGCCTCGATCTTCAGTCCGGCGACGCTGATGATCGGGCCGGAGGGACCGTGGTTGCCGGGAATCCAGCGCGGATAGAGCAGGGTCAGCGGCCCGGGGCCGGCGACCGGGATCGTCTCGCGCACGCGATAGACCTTCTGCGCCACGTCGCGCGCATCGACATGCAGGGCGACGGTGCCGGGGTAGGGCTGATCGACCGGCGCGGGCACGGCGGCCACGGGTACGGCATAGGGCATCTGCGCCAGCGCGGGTGCGGCCAGCGCCAGGCCCGCGGCAAGCAGGGTGGAGCGCAGCAGGGAAACCATGGCGATCCTCGGCAACGAAGGCAGGTGGAGTGCCTGCGCACCGTCCGGGGGTGGACGGCGCGCAGTGCGGCAGACGCGCACTTGATCAGTTTGCAAAACCGGGCATCCTGCCGCGGTTTGCAAGCAAACGGGCACGGCAAAGCCGCGCCACCTTTGTCGCGACAAGCACTTGCGTGCTCGTCGCGGCGGCACTTGGACAGCGACGCCTCCGCTTTGCTGTCCAAGTCCGGCCTGCGCCATCCCTGACTGCGGCGCGCTGCGCCCTTGTGCCGGAGCGGTTTTTCAAACCGCTCACTTGCGCGCGGCGCTGA
>JAJYMF010000454.1 GCA_021787175.1 Pseudomonadota bacterium
CGGCGACAAGACCGCGATCCTCTTCGAGGGTGACGATCCTGCCTATTCGCGCCGCATCAGCTACCGCGAGCTGCACGCCGATGTATGCCGCGCCGCCAATGCGCTCAGGCACCTCGGCATCGGCAAGGGCGACCGCGTGGCGATCTATCTGCCGATGATTCCCGAGGCCGCCGTGGCGATGCTGGCCTGTGCGCGCATCGGCGCGGTGCACTCGGTGGTGTTCGGCGGTTTCTCTCCGGACTCGCTGGCCAATCGCATCGCCGATGCCAGTTGCAAGATGGTGATCACCGCCGACGAGGGCCTACGCGGCGGCAAGACGATCGCGCTCAAGACCAACGTCGACGAGGCGCTGACGCGCCCCGGCACCCACAGCGTCGAAACCGTGCTGGTGGTGCGTCGTAGCGGCGGCGCGGTGGCGATGCGCGCGCCGCGTGACCGTTTCTGGGATGTCGTCTGTGACGGCCAGCCGCTGGACTGCCCACCGGAGCCGATGAACGCCGAGGATCCGCTGTTCATCCTCTACACCTCCGGCTCGACCGGCAAACCCAAGGGCGTGCTGCACACCGGCGGCGGCTACCTGGTCTATGTCAGCTACACCCACGAGTGCGTGTTCGACCTGCGCGAGGACGACGTGTTCTGGTGCACCGCCGACGTCGGCTGGGTTACCGGCCACAGCTACGTGCTGTATGGCCCGCTGGCCAACGGCGCGACCACGCTGATGTTCGAGGGCGTGCCCAACTGGCCGGACACCAGCCGCTTCTGGCGCGTGGTCGACAAGCACCAGGTGACGCTGTTCTACACCGCGCCGACCGCGATTCGCGCGCTGATGCGCGAAGGCGAGGCGCCGGTCAAGGCCGCCTCGCGCGCCAGCCTGCGCCTGCTCGGCACGGTCGGCGAGCCGATCAACCCCGAGGCCTGGGAGTGGTATCACCGCGTGGTCGGCGACGGCCGCTGCCCGATCGTCGATACCTGGTGGCAGACCGAGACCGGCGGGATTCTCATCACCCCCCTGCCCGGCGCGATCGCCACCAAGCCGGGCTCGGCGACCAAGCCCTTCTTCGGCATCACGCCCGCGATCGTCGATACCAACGGCGCGGCGATGGCGGGTGCCTGCGCGGGCAACCTGGTGCTGACCGATTCCTGGCCGGGACAGATGCGCACCGTGTACGGCGATCACGCACGCTTCATCGAGACCTACTTCAAGACCTACCCCGGCAGCTACTTCACCGGCGACGGCGCGCGCCGCGACGAGGACGGCTACTACTGGATCACCGGCCGCGTCGACGACGTGATCAACGTCTCCGGTCACCGCATCGGCACCGCCGAGGTCGAGAGCGCGCTGGTTGCGCACCCGAAGGTCGCCGAGGCGGCGGTGGTCGGCTGTCCGCACGACATCAAGGGTCAGGGCATCTATGCCTATGTCACGCTCAAGGTCGGCGAGCAGCCCAGTGACGATCTGCGCAAGGAGCTGGTGGCATGGGTGCGCAAGGAGATCGGGGCGATCGCCACGCCCGACCACCTGCAGTGGGCGCCCAGCCTGCCGAAGACGCGCTCGGGCAAGATCATGCGCCGCATCCTGCGCAAGATCGCCGAAAACGCGCCCGAGCAGCTGGGCGACATCTCGACCCTGGCTGATCCCTCGGTGGTGCAGAGCCTGGTCGGGGAACGGCTGATTCAATGAGCGCCCCTGCTGCCATGGATCCGGCACGCGCGGCGGCGACGGACGCCACAGGGGCGCCGCGCGAGGTCCTGATCGCCGACGATCATCCGCTCTTCCGCGACGCGCTGACCCGGGCCGTACTGGGCGCGCTGCCCGGCACGGTGGTGCATGACGCCGCCAGCGTGCCGGCGCTGCTGGCCCTGATCGAGGCGCATCCGCAGGCCGAGCTGCTGCTGATGGACCTGCACATGCCGGGCGCGCGCGGCTTCTCGGCGCTGGCGCACATTCGCGGCCAGCATCCCGGACTGCCGATCGTGGTCGTCTCGGCGCACGAAGAGGTGGCCGTGGTGCGCCGCGCACTGGCGCACGGCGCTTCCGGCTACCTCGCCAAGTCCGCCGCGGTCGAGGACATCGGCGCGGCGGTACGCGCGGTGCTGGAGGGCGAGCTGTGGGTACCGGCCAGCGTCGCCGATGCGCGCGCCGAGCTGAAGCCCGACGAGGCCGCGGTGGCCGCGCGGCTGGCCGAGCTGACGCCGCAGCAGTTTCGCGTGCTGGGCATGATCGCCGAAGGGCTGCTCAACAAGCAGATCGCCTACGAGCTGGGCGTTTCCGAGGCGACGATCAAGGCGCACATGACCGCGATCATGCGCAAGCTCGGCGTGTCCAACCGCACCCAGGTTGCGCTGGCCGCCAGCCAGCTGGCGCTGGATCAGACGCCGTTGCCGGCGATCCCCGAGGACGACTGAAGCGCCGCGGCCTGCGCACGGCGCCGCCCGCCGTCGCCGCGCGCCCATGCCGCAAGCAATGCACGCAGCGCCGCCGGGCGCACCGGCTTGAGCAGCACCGGCATGCCGAACAGGCGCGCGCGCTGCTTCAGTTCGTCGCCGCCATCGGCAGTGATCAGCGCCGCCGGCGGCAGATCCGCGAACCGGCGCCGCAGACGCTCCAGCGCCTGCAGCCCGTCGACGCCCGCGCCGAGATGGAAGTCGATCAGCAGCAGATCGGGGCGCGACTGCTCCAGCAGGCTCTCGGCGATGTCGACGCTGGTCGCCGTGCGGCAGCGCACGCCCCAGCGCGCGAGCAGCGCGGTCATGCCTTCGAGGATGGCGCTGTCGTTGTCGAGGCAGAGCACGTCGAGATCCAGCGCGCGTGCCGTGGCAGGAAGCTCGGCGGCGACGCGCGGCGGCGCGGCGCGTTCACTGCTGCGCGGCACACCGAGGAAGAACCCGCTGCCGCGACCGGGAGTCGAGGCGAGATCGAGCCGGTGACCGAGGATGGCGGCGATGCGCTCGCAGATCGACAGGCCCAGTCCGAGTCCGCGCTCGCCCCAGGGCGAGGGCTGATCGAGACGCTGGAATTCGGCAAAGATCAGCTGCTGCTGCTCGAGCGGAATGCCCGGGCCGGTGTCCCAGACTTCGATGCGCAGCGCGCCTTCGCGCCGGCGCACGCCCAGCAGCACCCCGCCGCGCGGCGTATAGCGCAGGGCGTTGGAAAGGAAGTTCTGCACGATGCGGCGCAAAAGCTGCGGATCGGTATGCGCCGCCAGTCGCGTGTCGTGCACGCGCAGCTCCAGACCGCGCTGCGCGGCCAGCGTCGCGTACTGCGACTTCAGCGACGCGAACAGCGGCCCCAGCGCCACCGGACCGATCTCCGGGCGATAGCGGCCGGCGTCGAGGCGCGAGGCGTCGAGCAGGCCCTCGAGCAGGTCTTCGGCGGCGCGGAAGCTGGTTTCGATGCGCTCGGTCAGCCGCAAGGACTCCAGGTCCAGCCCGGGCTGCTGGCGCAGGGCGGCGCTGAACAGCCGCGCGGCATTGAGCGGCTGCAGCAGGTCGTGGCCGGTAGCCGCGATGAAGCGCGTCTTCGACTGGTTGGCCGCCTCGGCTTCGCGCTTGGCGCGCTCCTGCGCCGTCAGCGCCTCGCGCAGCTGGAGGGTGCGTTCGGCAACGCGCTGCTCCAGCGTTTCGTTGGCCTCGCGCAGCGCACGCTCCGCCTGCTTGTACGCGCTGACGTCGGCATACGTCGTGACGTAGCCGCCCGCCGAGAGCGGAATGCCGCGCATCTCGATCACGCGTCCGTCCGTGCGCACGCGCTCGAACACGTGCGGCGATCCGGCCTGCATGTGGCGGATGCGCTTGGCGACGTGTTCGGACACCTCGCCGGGCCCGCATTCGCCGCGTTCGGCGTTGTAGCGGATCAGCTCGGCCACCGACTGGCCGACGAACACCAGTCCCGGCGGATAGTCGAACAGCTCGAGGTAGCGGCGGTTCCAGGCCACCAGCCGCATCCCGGCATCGACCACGCTGACCGCCTGCGCGATGTGTTCCAGCGTGGTCGAGAGCAGGCTGCGGTTGAAACGCAGCTCCTGCGAGGCTTCGTCCAGCAAGGCCAGCACTTCGGCGACGTCGAGGCCGCTGCCCGACAGCGCCGACATCAGCAGGCGGCGCGCCGAGGCCGCACCGACCGCACCGGCCAGCACTCGCTCGGTGTACTGCAGCAGCGCACGGTCGGCGACCGTGGCCGGCGCCAGCGGCGTTCCGCCGGCGCCGGCGTAGTCCTCGAAGGCGCGCGCCGCGGCGCGATCGCCGAGGATGCGTTCGGCGATCGCGCGCAGATCGGCGACCGTGATCCGGCCGCGCCAGTCGCGCGCCGAAGGCTGCGGCGCGGCCAGCGCGGGCAGTTCGAGAAAATCCTGCCCGCGCAGGCGGTCCTCCAGACTCGGACGGAATCGCAACGAGACGAACACCAGCGCCGCCACGTTCACGAGCAGCGACCATGCCGTGCCGTGGGTCACCGGATCCCAGCCCGAGAGGTTGAACAGCGCCAGCGGCCGCAACCAGTCGATGCCGAACGGGCCGGCCCGCACCCACGCCGCATCGAACCAGTGCGCCTGCGCCAGCGCCGGCAGCAGCA
>JAJYMF010000071.1 GCA_021787175.1 Pseudomonadota bacterium
CGCGTAGGCCGCGCGCAGCAGGCTGGCCAGCGCCGCGCGCTGTCCCTGCAGCTTCGTCTGCAGTTGCGCGCGCCGGGCTTCGAGCCGGTCCTGGTCCCGGCGCCGCGCGTCGAGCGCCGCCGCCGCTGCGCGCTCGGCGCCGGCCGCGGCGGCCAGCTGCTGCGCCTGTTGCGCCAGCGCGGCGTCGAGCTGATCGCGCTCGCTGGCCGTGGCCTGCTGCTGCTGCACCAGCGCGGCGATCGTCGCCCGCACCGCGTCCAGCTTCTGCTGCGCGGCCGCCTGCGCCGCCTTGTTGCCGGGATCGGGCGGCGGGGCTGCCATCACGGCGCCGGCGCACGCCAGCAGCACGAGCAGCAGTGGGGACAGCGCGCGCGACGGGGCGTGGGAGACGTGCGGCATCGCCGCGATTATGGCAAACCGCCGCTCTGTTCCGAGTGACCTGCGGGCACCGCCGCCTTGCGCCGGCTGCGCCGGCTGCGCTGATCGCGCAACCGCTCGTGCAGCGCGAACGGCTTTTTTGACGCATCGCAACAATCGTGCTTTAGTCGGCAGGCCCATGCGCCCGCGTGAGATCCGGCTTCGCAGCCGGACTGCGATCGCCAGCGCCGGGCGCCGGTTTCGGGAGGCTCCTATGCGGCAGCGCACCAGCTCGCGTTTGTATGATGCGGCGTTCGAGCACGACAGTTGCGGCTTCGGCCTGATCGCCCAGCTGGACGGCAAGCCCAGCGCGCGGCTGATCGACATGGCCTTCGATGCGCTGGGCCGGCTGTCGCATCGCGGCGGCGTCAGTGCGGACGGCGTCAGCGGCGACGGCTGCGGCATGCTGATCCATTGCGCCGACGCCTGGCTGCGCGCGCTGGCCGCCGCGGCCGGCATCCGTCCCGCCGCACGCTTCGCAGCCGGGCTGGTGTTTCTCGATCCTGCCGGCGGCGCGGCCGCGTGCGCGGTGCTGGAGGCGCGTCTGCAGGCCGCCGCCCTGACGGTGGCCGGGTGGCGCGAAGTGCCGGTCAACGAGGACGCCTGCGGCCCGCTGGCGGCGGCGGCGCGGCCGCGGGTGCTGCAGGTCTTCGTCGACGCGCCGCCGTCGATGGATGCCGATGCGTTCGAGCGCGCGCTGTTCCGCGCGCGCCGCGAATCCGAACGCGAGCTGTCCGCCGATGCGCACTTCTACGTCGTCAGCCTGTCGGCGGCCACGATCGGCTACAAGGCGATGGCGGCGCCCGGCGCGCTGCGCGACGTCTATCCCGATCTGCGGCACCCGGCGCTGGCGTCCGACGCGGTGGTGTTCCACCAGCGGTTTTCCACCAACACCCTGCCGCAGTGGCGCCTGGCCCAGCCGTTCCGGATGCTGGCTCACAACGGCGAGATCAATACCATTCGCGCCAATCGCCGCTGGATGCTCGCGCGCACGCCCAAGCTGCGCTCGCCGCAGGTGCGGTTCGACGGCCTGGGTCCGCTCGTGCGCCAGGACGGATCGGACTCCGAAAGCCTCGACAACATGCTCGAGGTGCTGCTGGCCGGCGGCTTCGACCTGCTGGCGGCGATGCGCATCCTGGTACCGCCCGCCTGGCAGGCGCGCGAGGACATCGACCCCGACCTCGAAGCCTTCTACGAGTACTACGCCCTGCACACCGAGCCCTGGGACGGTCCGGCCGGGCTGGTGATGTGCGACGGCCGTCATGCCGCCTGCACGCTCGACCGCAACGGTCTGCGTCCGGCGCGCTGGGCGCTCAGCGACGACCGCCACCTGCTCGTCGCCTCCGAGGCGGGGTTGTGGGATGTCCCCGCCACGCAGGTGGTGGCCAAGGGCCGGCTCGGTCCGGGCGAGATGATCGCGGTCGATCTGCTCGAGCACCGCCTGCTCGACAACGACGCGATCGATGCGATCAACCGCGCCCGCGCGCCGTTCCGCCAGTGGCTGCGCTCGGGCGTGACCTACCTCGAATCGCACCTGATCGACCCCAGCCTCGCCGCCGAACCGCTGCCGCCCGAGCCGCTGCACCGCTACCAGAAACTGTTCGGCCTGACCCGCGAGGAACGCGACGCGGTGCTGCGCGTGCTGGCCGAGAGCGAGGCCGAGGCCACCGGCTCGATGGGCGACGACACCCCGATCGCGGTCCTGTCGCGCCGGCAGCGTCCGCTGTACGACCATTTCCGCCAGGCCTTCGCGCAAGTGACCAATCCGCCGATCGATCCGCTGCGCGAGCGCCTGGTGATGTCGCTGGTGACCCAGATCGGGCGCGAGGGCAACGTGTTCGATCTCGGCCCGGAGAATGCCCGCCAGGTGATGCTCAATTCGCCGGTGCTGTCGCAGCGCAAGCTGCGCCAGATCCTCGCACTGCCGGAGTTCGCCGCGGCGCAGGTGCGCCTCGATCTGTGCTGCGCACCGGCCGAGGGTCTCGAAGCCGCGGTGCGGCGCCTGTGCGACGAGGCCGAAGCCGCTGTCCGCGACGGTGCCGTGCTGGTGTTTCTCAGCGACCGCCATCCGCGACCCGACCGGTTGCCGGTGCACGCGCTGCTGGCGACCGCGGCGGTGCATGCCCGGCTGGTCGAGACCGGGCTGCGCTGCGACTGCAACCTGCTGGTCGAGACGGCGACCGCGCGCGATCCGCACCACTTCGCCTGCCTGATCGGCTTCGGCGCCACCGCGGTGTACCCGTGGCTGGCCTACCAGAGCCTGTTCGATCTCGGCCGCGAGGGCCTGATCCGCCGTGCCGACGGCGAGCCGGCCGAACTCGGCCGCAGCTATCGCCGCGGCATCCGCAAGGGTCTGCTGAAGATCCTGTCCAAGATGGGCATCTCCACGCTCGCCGGCTATCGCGGCGCGCAGCTGTTCGAGATCGTCGGGCTGGCGCCCGAGGTGGTCGGGCTGTGTTTCCCGGGCACGCCCTCGCGGATCGGCGGCGCCGGCTTCGCCGATCTCGAGTCCGACCAGCGCGCACTGGCCGACGCGGCCTGGGACGACACCCGCGCGCTGGAGGTCGGCGGTCTGCTCAAGTACGTCCACGGCGGCGAATACCACATGGTCAACCCGGACGTGGTGACCAGCCTGCAGGCGGCGGTGCGCAGCGGTGACGTCGCGCTGTACCGGCGCTACGCCGAGCACGTCAACGCGCGCCCGCCGTCGGCGCTGCGTGACCTGCTCGCGCTGTGTCCGGCCGGCCCGCCGCTGCCGCTGGAAGACGTCGAGCCGGTCGAGGCGATCCTCGCCCGCTTCGATTCCGCGGCGATGTCGCTGGGCGCGCTTTCGCCGGAGGCGCACGAGGCGCTGGCAGTGGCGATGAACCGCCTCGGCGCGCGCTCCAACTCGGGCGAAGGCGGCGAGGACCCGGCCCGCTACGGCAGCGAACGCGGCTCGCGCATCAAGCAGGTCGCCTCGGGCCGGTTCGGCGTGACGCCGGCGTATCTGGTCAGCGCCGAGGTGCTGCAGATCAAGATCGCGCAGGGCGCCAAGCCCGGCGAGGGCGGTCAGCTGCCCGGCCACAAGGTCAACGCGATGATCGCCCGGCTGCGTTATGCCAAGCCCGGCATCGGCCTGATCTCGCCGCCGCCGCATCACGACATCTATTCAATCGAGGATCTGGCGCAGCTGATCTACGACCTCAAGGAGGTCAACCCGCAGGCGCTGGTCTCGGTCAAGCTGGTCAGCCACGCCGGCGTCGGCACGGTGGCGGCGGGCGTGGTCAAGGCCTATGCCGACCTGATCACCATCTCCGGACACGATGGCGGCACCGGCGCCAGCCCGCTGAGTTCGATCAAGTACGCCGGTGCACCGTGGGAGCTGGGCCTGGCCGAGACGCAGCAGACGCTGCGCCTGAACGGTCTGCGCGGACGCGTGCGGCTGCAGGCCGACGGCGGCCTGAAGACCGGCCTCGACGTGATCAAGGCGGCGCTGCTCGGCGCCGAAAGCTTCGGCTTCGGCACCGCGCCGATGCTCGCGCTCGGCTGCAAGTACCTGCGCATCTGCCATCTCAACACCTGCGCCACCGGCATCGCCACCCAGCACGAGGTGCTGCGCAAACAGCATTTCGGCGGCCTGCCGGAGATGGTGATGCGCTATTTCCGCTTTGTCGCCGAGGACGTGCGCGAGCATCTGGCGGCGCTGGGCGTCTCCAGCCTGCAGGCGATCGTCGGCCGCACCGACCTGCTGCGGCAGATCGAGGGCGCGACCGCGCGCCAGCGGCAGCTCGATCTGGGTCCGCTGCTCGACGGCGGCGCACGGATCGCGGCCGGCGCGCCGGCCTGCGGCGGCGAACGCAACGCGCCGCGCGACGCCGGCGCGCTGGCCGCGCGTGTCGGCGCCGATACCGCCGCCGCGGTCGCTGCCGGCACCGGAGGCCGCTACGCCTATGCCGTGCGCAACACCGATCGCGCGAT
Organism: Pseudomonadota bacterium; assembly: GCA_021787175.1. Lineage (GTDB taxonomy): Bacteria > Pseudomonadota > Gammaproteobacteria > Xanthomonadales > Rhodanobacteraceae > Metallibacterium. The sequence continues at coordinate 4,378 of JAJYMF010000071.1, forward strand.
CGGCGCACGCCTGTCCGGCGAAGTGGCGCGGCGCTGGGGCGACGCCGGCATGGCGCAGGCGCCGATCGAATTGCAGCTCACCGGCAGCGCCGGCCAGAGCCTGGGCGCGTGGAACGCCGGGGGCGTGCACATCGTGCTCGAGGGCGAGGCCAACGACGGCGTCGGCAAGGGCATGGCC
>JAJYMF010000199.1 GCA_021787175.1 Pseudomonadota bacterium
GGCGAAGCCCGAAGGGTCTGGCGCTTCGGCAGTGCCGACTCCTGCCGTGGAGCGCTATCGTCAGACAGATCCCTCGCTGCACCCGGGATGACCACAAAAAGCGCTGTCATCCTGAGGGCGAAGCCCGAAGGATCCGACGATTCAGTGCCGCCCCGCCTATCGCCAAGGGTAACCGCTTGCGACGCGGGTCCGAAGGACTAGACTGCGCCGGACATGATTCGGGTCGCCCGCAGGGCTTGCCTGGCGGGCGTGATCGTTGCTTCCGGGGGAGGAGGTACGCGGTGCAGCCCACCGATATCCGCAAGCCCGAGTATTTTCACAAGGTCGTCGATTGCCAGTGGGCCTGCCCGGCCCACACCCCGGTGCCCGAATACATCCGGCTGATCGCCGCCGGGCGCTACGCCGACGCCTACATGGTCAACTGGGAGTCGAACGTGTTCCCGGGCATCCTCGGGCGCACCTGCGATCGCCCCTGCGAGCCGGCCTGCCGCCGCGGCCGCGTCGAGGAGAACAACGGCGAGAAGCCGGAACCCGTCGCGATCTGCCGGCTCAAGCGCGTCGCCGCCGACCACAAGGACGACATCCGCGCCCGCCTGCCGCAGCCCGGCAAGCCCAACGGCCGGCGCGTGGCCTGCATCGGCGCCGGTCCGGCCTCGCTCACCGTGGCGCGCGATCTCGCGCCGCTGGGCTACCACGTCAGCGTGTTCGACAGCGATGCCAAGGGCGGCGGCTTCATGCGCACCCAGGTACCGCGCTTCCGCCTGCCCGAAGCGGTGATCGACGAGGAGGTCGGCTACATCCTCGACCTCGGCATCGACTTCCGCGGCGGCCAGCACATCGATTCGCTCAAGGCCCTGCTGACCCAGGGTTTCGACGCCGTGTTCGTCGGCTGCGGCGCGCCGCGCGGGCGCGACCTCGACCTGCCGGGCCGCGCCGAGGCCGCGAAGCACATCCACATCGGCATCGACTGGCTGGCGTCGGTGTCGTTCGGCCACATCGACACGATCGGCAAGCGCGTGATCGTGCTCGGCGGCGGCAACACCGCGATGGACTGCTGCCGCTCGGCGCGCCGCCTCGGCGGCGAAGACGTCAAGGTGATCGTGCGCTCCGGTTTCGAGGAGATGAAGGCCTCGCCGTGGGAGAAGGAGGACGCCCAGCACGAGGGCATTCCGATCCTCAACTATCTCGTGCCGGTCGCGTTCGAGCATGAAAACGGCCGGCTGACCGGCATGCGCTTCCAGAAGGTCCGTGCCGAACGCGATGCGCAGGGACGGCGCACGCTGGTGCCCACCGGCGAACCCGAGCAACGCTTCGACTGCGACGCCGTGCTGATCGCGGTCGGCCAGGAGAACGCCTTCCCGTGGATCGAGCGCGATCTCGGCCTCGACTTCGACCGCTGGGGTCTGCCGGTGCTGGACAAGACCACGCTGCAGTCGACGATCCCCAACGTGTTCTTCGGCGGCGATGCCGCGTTCGGGCCGAAGAACATCATCTGGGCCGTCGCCCACGGCCACGACGCGGCGATCTCGATCGACAAGCTGCTCAACGGCGAGGACATCCGCGAGCGGCCCGACCCGCTGCTGCGCATGACCTCGCAGAAGATGGGCATCCACGAGTGGAGCTACGACAACGACGTCTCGCCCGAGGAGCGCCACAAGGTGCCGTGGGCGGCCGCCGAGAAGACGCTCAAGAGCATCAAGGTCGAGGTCGAACTGGGCTTCGACGCCGCCACCGCCTGGAAGGAAGCACAGCGCTGCCTCAACTGCGACGTGCAGACGGTGTTCGCCCGGAGCCTGTGCATCGAGTGCGACGCCTGCGTCGACATCTGCCCGATGGATTGCATCAGCTTCACCGCCAACGGCGAGGAGGCCGAGCTGCGCCCGCGTCTGCAGGCGCCGGCGCTGAACCTGACGCAGGATCTGTACGTGTCCGACACGCTCAAGACCGGCCGCGTGATGGTCAAGGACGAGGACGTCTGCCTGCACTGCGGCCTGTGCGCCGAGCGCTGCCCCACCGGCGCCTGGGACATGCAGAAGTTCCTGATCGAGATGACCCACGCCGGCCCCGGCTGCCACGCCAAGGCGGTGAAAAGGGAGGCCGCATGAGCGTCACGCGCCAATCGCCTGTTTTTGTTCTTCCCCTCTCCCCCCGGGAGAGGGTGGCCGCAGGCCGGGTGAGGGTTCGGGCTGGCCTCGCCTCACCCGTGTGCCGAACCCAGTTGCGCAAGAACCGAACCCTCACCCCTACCCCGGCCCGGCCCTCGCGCACAGCGCTCGGGCGCTCACCGGCGCGCGAGCCGGTGGCTCGCCAGCGCGCCGGATTCGCCCCGAGGGGAGAGGGGTTTGCCGCAAAGAATGAGGGGCATCGGCCTCGGCAAGCGGGTCACCACGCCCACGGAGCCCGCGCATGAAGCCGATCGAGGCCGTCAACGACTTCGTGATCAAGTTCGCCAACGTCAACGGCTCCGGCTCCGCCTCGGCCAACGAGCTGTTCGCCAAGTCCATCCTGCGCATGGGCGTGCCGGTCAGCCCGCGCAACATCTTCCCCTCCAACATCCAGGGCCTGCCGACCTGGTACGAGGTGCGTGTCACCGAGGCCGGCCACCTCGGCCGGCGCGGCGGCGTCGACCTGATGGTGGCGATGAATCCGCAAACCTGGGACGCCGACCTCGCCGAGATCGAGCCCGGCGGCTATCTGTTCTACGACAGCACGCGACCGCTGCCGGCGTCGAGGTTCCGCGCCGACATCAGCGTGATCGGCATGCCGCTGACCGAAATCTGCAACGGCACCTACGACGATCCGCGCCAGCGCCAGCTGTTCAAGAACATCATCTACGTCGGCGCGCTGGCGGCGCTGCTGCACATCGACCTCGCCGCAATCGAGGCGCTGATCGCCGAGCAGTACAAGAGCAAACCCAAACTGCTCGCACCCAACGTGCACGCGCTGCACCTCGGCCACGACTACGCGACCCGAAACCTGCCGGCGATCGGCCTCGGCGTGCGCGCCGCCGACGCCGTGGGCGGACGCATCTTCATCGACGGCAACAGCGCGGCGGCGCTGGGCTGCGTCTACGGCGGCGCCACCGTCTGCGCGTGGTACCCGATCACGCCCTCCTCGTCGCTGGCGGAAGCCTTCCAGAAGTACTGCCAGAAGCTGCGCGTCGATCCCGACACCGGCAGGAACCGCTACGCCATCGTGCAGGCCGAGGACGAGATCGCCTCGATCGGCATGGTCGTCGGCGCCGGCTGGAACGGCGCGCGCGCGTTCACCGCCACCTCCGGCCCCGGCATCTCGCTGATGAACGAGTTCATTGGTCTAGCCTACTTCGCCGAGATCCCGGTGACCCTCATCGACGTGCAGCGCGGCGGCCCGTCCACCGGCATGCCGACGCGCACCCAGCAGTCCGACCTGCTGGCCTGCGCCTGGGCCTCGCACGGCGACACCCGGCACGTGCTGCTGCTGCCCGAGGACCCGCACGAGTGCTTCGAGTTCGCGGCGACGGCGCTGGATCTGGCCGATCGCCTGCAGACGCCGGTGTTCCTGATGACCGACCTCGACATCGGCATGAACCAGCGCCTGTGCGCACCCTTCAATTGGGACGACGCGCGCCGCTACGACCGCGGCAAGGTGATGAGCGCCGAGGATCTCGAGGCCGGCAAGGATTTCGGCCGCTACAAGGACGTCGACGGCGACGGCATTCCCTGGCGCACCCTGCCCGCCACGCACCCGACCCGCGGCAGCTACTTCACCCGCGGTACCTCACGCGACGCCTATGCGCGCTATTCCGAGCGCGGCCCCGACTACGTCTACAACATGCAGCGCCTGCTGAAAAAATTCGACACCGCGCGCAGCCTGGTGCCGGCGCCGATCCTGCGCGCGGCGCCGCGCCCGACGCCGCACGGCGCGATCTTCTTCGGCTCGACCAGCCCGGCGATGGCCGAGGCGATCGATGCGCTGCAGGCCGACGGCATCGCCCTCGATACCCTGCGCGTGCGCGCCTATCCCTTCCCCGACGCGGTGCGCGACTTCATCGCCGCGCACGAGCGCGTATTCGTGGTCGAGCAGAACCGCGACGGCCAGCTGCGCACCCTGATCGTCGACGCCTTCGGCATCGACCCCGCCAAGCTGGTGCCGGTGCTGCACTACGACGGCACGCCGATCACCGCGCGCTTCATCGCCGGCGCGATCGGCAAGCACGTCGGCGCGCACGGCGTGACCGCGCTGCACGCCGGCCGGGTGGCATGAGAGCAGATGGCATGAGATCAAGGTGACCCGAGATGACCTACATCGCCAAGCCGAAACTGCACCACCCCACCCTGGCCTGCAACGCCGTCGGCTACACCCGCCGCGACTACGAGGGCAAGGTGTCCACCCTGTGCGCCGGCTGCGGTCACGACTCGATCTCGGCGGCGATCATCCAGGCCTGCTGGGAGCTGGACATCGAGCCGCACCGCGTCGCCAAGCTCTCCGGCATCGGCTGCAGCAGCAAGACACCCGATTATTTTCTCGGCCAGTCGCACGGCTTCAA
>JAJYMF010000358.1 GCA_021787175.1 Pseudomonadota bacterium
AGCGCGAGCGGTGCACCTGCTTGATGAAGTGCTGCAGCATCGCCTCGGTCATGGTGAAGTCGGCGATCACGCCGTCCTTCATCGGCCGCACGGTGACGATGTTGCCGGGCGTGCGGCCCAGCATGCGCTTGGCCTCGGCGCCGACCGCGGCGACCGCGCGCGGACCGCCGGGACCGCGGTCCTGGCGGATCGCCACCACCGAGGGCTCGTTGAGGACGATGCCCTGCCCGCGCACGTACACCAGGGTGTTGGCGGTGCCGAGATCGATCGACAGGTCGTTGGAGAAGACTCCGCGGAGCTTCTTGAACATGCGGGAGGCCGGCGCGTGAAGGGAGCGCGACAGTCTAGGGACAGCACCCCCCGCACGCAAGCGCGACGACGTTAAAAAACCCTTGCGCGGCGCGGGATTGCAGGCCTCGGCACGCATCGGTGACGGGCATCACGCCGGCGCTCGTGACGGGCCGTGCGATCGTCACGGCCGCACCCCCGCTCAGCCTTGTTCGAGCCGGGCCTCCAGCTCACCGTCGACCAGCCGGAACGTCAGCTCCAGACCCTGCGCGCGCGCCGCCGCGGCCGCCAGCGCCAGTCCCAGTCCGGCGTGACCGCCGCGATCCTCGCGCTTGCGCCAGAAGCGCTGGCCGAAGCGCGCCAGATCCGCGGCGCCCAGCTCGGGGGCCGGGTTGGCGACCCGCACGCCGCGAGCGTCCGCGATCAGCGTCACCGCGGCGCCCGCCGGGGCGTATTCGACGGCGTTGCCCAGCAGATTGGCGAGGATGATCTCCAGCAGCGCGGGGTCGGCGCGCAATCGATCCGCGTCGGTGACGGCGAATGGCGGCAGCGCCACGCCGCGCGACCCGGCGCGCGCGACCAGCCGCGGCCGCAGGCGCGCCAGCAGCGGCGCCAGCGCCACCCTCTCGATCCGCGGGTGCTCCAGACCGGACTCGATGCGCGTCAGCAGCAGCAGCGCCGACACGGTGGCGTCGAGCTCGACGGCGATGGCGCCGAACTCGGCCAGCAGCTCGGCGCGATCGCGTGCGCTGGGGTAGCGTGCCTCGACCTCGGCCAGCGCGCGCAATTCGGCCAGCCGCGTGCGCAGCTCGTGCGCCAGTCCGGCGGCGAACTCGCGCTCGCGCGCCAGCCCGGCATCCATGCGCGCCAGCACCGCGTTGAAGCGCGTCACCAGCGGTCGCAGCTCCACCGTGGGCACGGCGGCGAGACGCCGCGCCGGGTGCTCGGGACCGATGTCGCGCATCGCCGCGTCGAGATCGGCCAGCGGGCGCAGACCACGGCGCACCAGCGACGGCGCCAGCGCCAGCACCACCAGCAGCACCAGCAGCAGAGCGGTGGCGAGGATCGCGTCCAGCACCGTGCGCACGTCCTCGACGCCGCGGCGGCTCTGTGCGAGATGGATCACGCAGGCCGGCCGCAGAGGCGCACCGGCGGCGCGCCAGCCGGCCTCGCGGCGCGCCGGATCGAGGCCCCAGGTGTCGCCGAGGCCGGGCACGAAGGCGATCGCCAGCGCGCGCGCACGACGCCGGTCCGGCAGACGCAGATCCGCAAAACCGGGCGCGCCGGCGGCACCCGGCAACGGCCACGCCAACGTCATCGCCCCCGCCGAGTGCTGCACCGGGCGGCCGTCGCAGACCACCGCGTAGGCGGCCTCGCTGTCGGCGGCCACGAAGCTGGGGTGCTGCGCGCCGGCCGGCTCCAGCTCGACCCCGTAGCGCTCGTAGCGGGTCAGCGCCGCCAGCGCCTGCGCGCGCGCCAGCAGCGCGGAGTCGAAGCGGCGGTCCAGCGCGCGCTCCAGTTCCAGGTTCACCAGCGCGAAGGCGACGCCCAGCACCAGCGCCACCACCGCCACCAGCAGCAGGCTGACGCGCCAGCGCAGCGACAGCCGGTGCGCGGCGCGGCGCAGACGCGCCCCGTATTGCGGCCAGCGTCGCCATGTGCGCGCCGGACTCATCGCGCGCCGTTCATGCGATCAGGTATCCGGCACCGCGGCGGGTGGCGACCAGCGCCCCCAGCCCGGCCGCGGCCAGCTTGCGGCGCAGCCCGAACACCAGCACCTCGACGCTGCGGTCGGAGGCCTCGCTGGCGCTGCCGGCCAGGCGCTCGAGGATCTCGCCGCGCGCGAACACGCGGCCGCGGTGGCGCAGCAGCAGCTCCAGCAGCGCGAACTCGCGCGGACTGAGCGCCAGCGGCATGCCGTCGGCCTGCACGCTGCGCGCGCGCGGATCCAGCGCCAGAGCGCCCAGTTCCAGCACATCCGTGCGCGCCTCCAGCGGACGCCGCGCCAGCGCGCGCAGACGCGCCAGCAGCTCCTCGAAGGCGAAGGGCTTCACCAGGTAGTCGTCGGCGCCGGCATCCAGCGCCACCACCCGGTCGCCGACCTGATCGCGCGCCGACAGCACCAGCACGCGCGGCCGTTGCGCGCCGGCCGGCAGCGCGCGCAGCACCGCGAAGCCGTCGGCGCGCGGCAACATCAGATCCAGCACCACCAGGTCATAGCCGAAGCCGGCCAGAAACCCCTGCGCGGCGACGCCGTCCGCGGCCGCATCCACGGTGAATCCCGCGCCGGCCAGCCCGTGGGCGAGCGTGCGCCGCAGGCGTTCGGAGTCCTCGACCAGCAGCAGCTTCATGCCGGCATTGTGCCGCGGCCGGGCCGGCCGCGGTGGCTGCACACGCCGAGCCGGGCTCGCGGCGCTACCTCACCCCGTGCATCAGCCGGTTGATCCGCGGCGCGACCAGCAACAGCAGCACGCCGGCACCGGACAGCAGCCAGAAACTGAAAGTGAATCCGGCCAGCGCCGAGGCCACGGTCATGCCGCCGGCGCCGCTGACGTGGCCGGCGAAGATGCCGGAGAGGTTGTTGCCGATGGCGGTGGACAGGAACCAGCCGCCCATGGCCAGACCCACGTAGCGCAGCGGCGCCAACTTGGTCACCATCGACAGGCCGATCGGCGACAGGCACAGCTCGCCCAGCGTCTGCAGCACGTAGACCAGCACCAGCGGCCAGAACGGAATCTGCCCGTTGCCGCCGACCAGCGTGCCCAGCGCGACCATCAGCAGCAGAAACGCCAGCGCGTTGAACAGCAGGCCGAGACCGAACTTGCGCGGGATCGACGGCTCGCGTCCGCGCGCCGCCAGCCAGCCCCAGGCCGCCGCCACCAGTGGCGCCAGCAGCACGATCGCGCCCGGATTGACCGACTGGAACCAACCGGTGGGAAACAGCCAGCCGCCCGGCAGCCGGCGGTCGACGATGTTCTGCGCCAGGAAATTGAACGAGCTGCCGGCCTGCTCGAAGAACATCCAGAACAGCACGTTGAAGGCGAACAGCAGCAGCATCGCGATCACCTTGTCGCGCTGCACGCCGCCCTCGCGCAGCGCCTCGAGCAGCAGCATCAGCGCCAGGCCCGCGAACAGCAGGCCCAGCACCCAGGCCAGCGCCGCGGCGCCGACTTCGGCCATCAGCAGATACACCACCGGCACCGCCAGCGCCGCGCCTGCGATCACCCCGGCCAGCATCGCACCGCCGTGGCGGCCGGCCGGCCGGCGACCGATGCCGGCCAGTTCGCGCCGACCGAACCAGAACCACAGCAGGCTGATCAGCATGCCGGCGCCGGTGGCCACGAACACGATCCTGTAGTTCTGCACCAGCGGCGTGCCGGTGACCGCGCTGGCCAGCCAGCCGGTCAGCAGCGGCGCCACGAAACCGCCCGCGTTGATGCCCATGTAGAACAGGGTGAACCCGCGGTCGCGGCGCGCGTCGCCGGGCGCGTAGAGCTTTCCGACCAGGGTCGAGATGTTGGGCTTGAACAGGCCGTTGCCGACGATGATCGTGGCCAGCCCGAGCAGGAAAGCCGGCTGCTGCGGCAGCGCGAGCATGCAGTAGCCGACGGCCGAGATCGCCGCGCCCAGCAGGATCGAGCGCTGGTAGCCCAGCACGCGGTCGGCGACGTAGCCGCCGAAGATCGCGGTGGCGTAGACCAGCGCCAGGAACGCGCCGTAGGTGCGGCTGGCGTAACCCTGACCCGCGGCGCTGCCGTCGAAAAACTGCGCGACGATGTACAGCGTCAGCGCCCAGCGCATGCCGTAGAAGGCGAAGCGCTCCCAGAACTCGGTCATGAACAGCATCCACAGCGGGCGCGGATGGCCGAGCATCTGCGGAAAAGCCGGCGCGGCGCCGGTACTGGGCGTGGTCGTGTTCATGCGGCCCCTCGGGTTGATGCGCACGACGGCCTCCCCGACCTTCGCGCGCGCGATCCGGCGCCCGGACGCGGGCACGTGGGAGACGTCATAGCGGCAGCGCGGGCGCCGCGCAAACCCCACAGGTCATGGCTGCGGGCGCCACCGCAGTGCAGCAGCACTTGGGGAACCCCTGAACAAGTCCGTCCTGGACTTGTCAGAGGGCGCCGAGTCCGGCGCAGAGCCTGCCCCGGACCTGCTCCGGGGTCCGGACTCGGCTACGCCGCATCAAGCACTTGCGTGCTCGATGCGCGACAAGCCATCCTCTTG
>JAJYMF010000315.1 GCA_021787175.1 Pseudomonadota bacterium
GGAACTGGAGCAGGCCTTCGGCCTGACGCCGTTCGCCGAAGGCCCGCTGGCGGTGTGCGGGATCGGTGCGCGCGCCGACGCGCGGCGCACGGTGGAGTTCGATCCGCAGGGCGCGGTGTGGAGGCAGGCCGCACCGGCGACGCGTTGATGCGCCGCGCGGATGCAGACCAGCGGCCGCAATCGGGGGTGGGTCGGGATCGCGCCCCCGGATTCCGCTGCGCTGCATCCGAGCCTACCCCCATCGCGCGTGAAGGGCGCGTGCGGCGCAGCAGGATGCGGTGTTACGGCAAAGAATCGAGATCCGCCGGTGTGTCGAGGTCGCGCGCGAGTTCGATCGCCGCGACCGCGCTGACCTCGGTGGCGCGCTCGCGCAGTAGTTCGCGGGCGCCGCGATCGACACCAGCACCGAGGGCCGGCCACCAGGCACGCGGCAGCACCGCGGGCACACCCAGCACGCCGGCATAGGCGCTGGCGCTGGCGCGCACGGGATGCGTCCGCCAGGCGGCGAGCAGGCGCTCGAGGTGCGCGAGGGTCAGGGCCGGCTGGTCGCACAGCAGCACCAGCGCGGCGTCGCACGCGTCCGGCAGCGCGTCCAGTCCGGCGCGCAGCGATGCGCCCATGCCGCGGGCCCAGCCCGCTGCCACGACGCAGCGCAGGCGTGGATCGTCGCCGAGATCGCCCAGGGAGCGGCGCACGGCGTCGGCCTGCGCGCCCAGACTGATGACCAGCACGCGCGGATCGGTGGCGAGGGCGAGGCCGGCCATGCGCGCGACCAGCGGTTCGCCGTCGATCAGCACGGTCTGCTTGGGCCGGCCCAGCCGCCGCGATGCGCCCGCCGCGAGCAGCACGGCGCCGTGGCGCGGGCGGGGTCGGGACTCAATCACCGGCGGCTTCATGCGTCGCGCGCCACTGCTGCAGGGCACTGGCCAGCGCCAGCGCGATCGCCTCGGGACCGTCGCCCAGACGCGGGCCGACCGGGCCGCACAGTCGCGGCGCCAGCCGTTCGCGCAGGTCATGCGGCAACGCGTCGAGCAGCGCCTGGCGCCGCTGCGCCGGGCCGATCACGCCGAGATGCGCAATCGCGCTGGCGGCCAGCGCGGCGAGATGGGCGCGGTCGTGCTCGAAGTGGTGCGTCATCACCAGCGCCGCCAGCGGCGGGCGGGTCCATGTCGGCAGCAGCCCCGGAGCAAGCGCATGCAGGCGATCAGCGCCTGCCGCCCGCGGCGCCCAGCGTCCGCGATGCTCCTGCACCTCCACCCACCAGCCCAGCGCGTGCAGCATCGACAGCAGCGCCGGCGTTTCCGGACCGGCGCCCAGCAACAGCGCGCGTGGCGGCGGCTGGATCAACAAGGGCGGCAAAGACGTCCGGACGTCCGCATGCATTGGATGGCCCGCGGCATCCCATCGCCAGCGCGCCGCGCCCAGGATCGCCATGCCGGCGCCGCTGTCGGCCAGCGTCAGCCGCAGCGCCGCAGCGCCGTCCGCCAGCGCCCTCAGCGCGGCGCGCAGCGGTGCGTCGGCCGGCAGCGGCAGCAGGATGATGCGCACCGCGCCGCCGCAGCCGGAGCCGTTGCCGAACAGCGCGTCATCGACACTGCCGGTGTCGGCCTCGACGAGGCGCGCGCGTCCGCTGGCCAGCACGCCGCAGGCGGCGTCTTCCAGTTCGGCATCCAGGCAGCCGCCGGAGAGCGCGCCGGCGCGCACACCATCGGCGTCCAGCAGCAGCGCGCCGGGCTTGCGATAGCTGGGCCCGCTCTGCGCGACCAGCACGCCGAGGACCGCCTGCGGCGTCGCGTCCAGAGCGTCCAGCAATCCGCGCAGGCCGCCGTGCGGCGCCAGCGGACGATTCTCGAAGGCCATGCGCGAAGTGTAGTGCCGGCGCGGCGCGCTTCGCCCCGACGCGGGCTCATGCCCGTTCGCGATCAAGATACGAAAACCATGTGGCCCGGATGCAGCGCGACGGAATCCGGGGAGGATGCCGCAGCAAGCCCAGAATTCAGCCCCTCGTGGGGCCGCATCCGGGCGGCCCATCGCATCGATTGAAAGCAACCGGGTATCAGAGAGGTTTGAAAAACCGCTCCGGCACATGGACGTGCCGCCGCGACGAGCACGCAAGTGCTTGTCGCGACAAAGGTGGCGCGGCTTTGCCGCGCCCGTTTGCTTGCAAACCGCGGCAGGATGCCCGGTTTTGCAAACGGATCATCAGTCCCGCCGCCGCGGCCAAGCGGTCAGCCAGACCAGCGCACCGATGCCCGCCAGGACGACCGGCAGCAGCGGCCCGCGCCCCGGCGCCAGCGCGGCGATCAGCGCCGCGGCGATCAGCAGCGTGCTGCCCAGCAACCCGCCGGCCAGCAGCCGCTGGCTGCGTCGCGATTCGGCGGTCAGCCGGACGAGATCGTCCGAGGTGATCGCCAGCCGGGTGCGGCCTTCGGCGACCTGGCTCAGCGCCTCGCGCACCAGCTCGGGCATGCGCGGCGCCGCGGCCAGCCATTCCGGCAGGCGCCGGCGCACCTCGCGCAGCAGCCGCGCCGGTCCGTAGCGGCGGCGCAGGATGCGCGCCAGCACCGGCTCGGCCACCGCCCAGATGTCGATCTCGGGATCGAGCTGGCGGCCGAGGCCTTCGATGTTGAGCAGGGTCTTCTGCAGCAGGATCAGCTGCGGCTGCAGGGTCAGCTCGAAGCGGCGCGCGGTGTTGAACAGCTTGACCATCACCTCGGCGACGGAGATCTGGCTCAGCGGCCGCGTGAAATAGGGCTCGCAGACCGTGCGCGTCGCGGCTTCGAGTTCGTCCAGGCGCACGTGCGCCGGCATCCAGCCGGCGGCCAGATGCAGCTCGGCGATGCGCCGGTAGTCGCGCCGGAACAGCGCCATGAAGTTTTCCGCGATCCAGTACTGATCGGCTTCCGGCAGCGTACCCATGATGCCGAAGTCGAGCGCGATGAAGCGCGGCTCCGTGCCGCTCGACGGATCGACCCAGATGTTGCCGGGGTGCGCGTCGGCGTGGAAGAAATTGTCGCGGAACACCTGCTCGTAGAACAGCCGCACGCCCTTGGCGGCGAGGCGCCTGCGGTCGATGCCGGCGTGGTCGAGCGCGGCGATGTCGTCGGCGGGGATGCCGCGCACGCGCTCCAGCGTCAGCACGCCGGGGGCGGTGAAATCCCAGTGCACCTGCGGCACGTAGAGATCGGGCGAATCCTGGAAATTGCGCCTGAGCAGGCTGGCGTTGGCGGCCTCGCGCTGCAAGTCGAGTTCGTGTTCGAGGGTCTTTTCGACTTCGCTGACGACGTCGTGCGGACGGATCTTGTCGGCGTGCGGGTGATGGCGGGCGACGATGTCGGCCAGCGCGCGCAGCAGGATGACGTCGCGCGCGATGCGGCGGTCGATGCCGGGGCGCAGCACCTTGACCACCACCGCGCGGCCGTCGTGCAGGGTTGCCGCGTGCACCTGCGCGACCGAGGCCGAAGCCAGTGCCGTCTCGTCGAACGCGGCGAACAGCGTGCCGACCGGCCTGCCCAGCGCGCGCTCGATCGCCGCACGCGCGACGTCGCCGGGAAACGCCGGCACCTGGTCGCGCAGCAGGGCCAGCTGATCGGCGACGTCGCCCGGCAGCAGGTCGCGGCGGGTGGACAGGATCTGCCCGAACTTGACGAAGATCGGACCGAGCTCGGTCAGGGCCAGGCGCAGACGTGCGCCGCGCGGCTGCCCGCGCACCGCGGCGACCTGCGGAAACAGCGGACGCAGGAGGCGCAGCGGCGGCGCCAGCGGGGTGTCGGCGGCGAACTCGTCGAGGCGATAGCGCAGCAGCAGGACGGCCACGCGCAGCAGCCGCGGCGCGTGCCGCAGCGTGCTCACCCGCGCGTCCCTGCGCGCGCGTCCAGCGCGGCGAGACGTGCAGCGAGGCGATCGGCGCGCTCGCGCAGGGCATCGACGGCGTCGAGAAAATCCTCGACCTCGGCGCGCGACGGCGTCAGCCGCGCCTCGTCGCGCAGCCAGTCGGCGCCGTCCTCGGCGGCGTGCTGCGCGCCGCGCCGGACGGCGGCGAGGCCGGAGGCAAACGCCCGCGCCAGCGGCACGCCCGGCACCTCGCCGAAGCTGTCGGCGAAGGCCTGTTCGAAATCGGGCCGGAACTCGCGTGCCAGTCGCTCCAGCCGGCGCGCCAGTTCGGCGTCGCCGGCGATCTCGACCGCGCCCGGCGCCAGCGCGCCGTCACCGCGCGCCAGTGCCAGCTTCAGCAGCGCGCCGGGCGTCAGGCCGACGCGCAGCGCGGCGTCCGCGGTGGGTGATCCGACCGTGAGCGCGCCGTCCTGCACGCCGAGCGTCAGCGCCAGCCCGGGTCCGCGCAGGTGCACGCTGAGCGCATGGCCCTCCAGCGCGGCTAGGCGCGGCGCGGCATCGGGATCGAGCGCCAGCGCGCGATTCAGCGCGGCCTGCAGCAGGCGTCCGGCGATGCTGCGCAGCGGCGGCGGGATCAGGGCATTGGGCGCGGGCGAGGACATGCCGGCG
>JAJYMF010000319.1 GCA_021787175.1 Pseudomonadota bacterium
GTCCAACCGGTTGATGCCGACGTCGATCACGACCGCGCCCGGCTTGATCCACTCGCCGCGCACCAGGCCGGGCTTGCCGACGGCGACGATCAGGATGTCGGCCTGCGCGGCGAAGCCGGCCAGATCGCGGGTGAACTTGTGGCAACAGGTGGTGGTGCAGCCGGCGATCAGCAGTTCCAGCGCCAGCGGACGGCCGACGTGGTTGGACACGCCGATGACCACCGCATGCTGCCCGCGCACCGGCCGGTCGGTGTGGCCGAGCAGGGTCATCACGCCTTTCGGCGTGCACGGGCGCAGGCCGAAGCGGCGCAGCGCCAGGCGACCGACGTTCTCGGGATGAAAACCGTCGACGTCCTTGCGCGGATCGATGCGCTCCACCAGCGCGTCCTCGTCGACGTGCGCCGGCAGCGGCGACTGCACCAGGATGCCGTGGACGTCGGGCTCGGCGTTGAGCTGGTCGATCAGCGCGAACAGCTCGGCCTGCGTGGTCGTGGCCGGCAGATCAAAATCGAACGAGCGGAACCCGACCTGCGCGCAGGCCTTGCGCTTGTTGCGCACATAGACGCTCGAAGCGGGATCGCCGCCGACCAGCACCACCGCCAGGCCCGGCGCGCGCAGCCCCTGGGAAACCCGCGCGGCGACGCGTTTCTTGACGCGCACCAGCAACTCGTGGGCGACGCTCTTGCCGTCAAGCAGATGGGCGGTCATGGGCGGGATCTGCAAAGCGCCATTGTCGCAGCGCCTGTCGGACATCTCAAACGCGGGAGTCGGGCAACACGCCGGCAGGTGCGGCCGCGGCGACAGGCGCCGCGTCACGGCGGGTTTCTGGCACAGTGTCGCCAGCCACCCTGCCCTGCGCCGAGGTCGTCATGTCCGAGCTGAAAACCGAACTCGAAGCCGCCGCTTTCCGGCGCCTGCTGGAACACCTGCGCCTGCGCAGCGACGTGCAGAACATCGAGCTGATGAACCTCGCCGGGTTCTGCCGCAACTGCCTGGCCGACTGGTACCGCGAGGCTGCCGCAGCGCGCGGCGTGAGCATCGACAAGGACGCCGCACGCGAGCGCATCTACGGCATGCCGTTTGCCGACTGGAAGGCGCTCCATCAGAAGGAAGCCACACCCGACCAACGGGCGGCGTTCGCGACCGCGCAAAAGCACCATCACGGCTGAGCCGCGCGCACGGCCCGGCTGCCGCGCCGCGCGCCCGCTTATGCGCAGGGGCCGCTGCGCAGCAGATCGACGTGCCCGGCGGGGCGCTGATCGATCAGGCCGTGGGCGCTCATCAGATGCGCCAGCGCGATCACGTTGTCCATGCCCAGCTTGTCCAGCAGGCGCTGCTTGTAGGTCGACACGGTCTTGGGACTGAGATGCAGCTGCTCGGCGATCGCGAACACCGGCTTGCCGCGCACCAGCATCATCGCCACCTCGAGTTCGCGGCCGGACAGCGCATCGAAGGGCGACTCCTGGCCGTCCAGCGTCGCCAGCGCCAGCTGTTGCGCGACGGACGGCGCCAGGTAGCGCCGTCCCTGCGCGACCTGGCGCACCGCGGCCAGCAATTCCTCGGCGGCGCAGCCCTTGGTCAGGTAGCCGAGCGCGCCGGCCTCGATCAGCCGCTTGGGGAAGCGCGCATCCTCGACCACCGTCAGCACGACGATCTGCGTCGGCAGGCGCGCCCGCGCCACGCGCTCGGTCAATTCGACGCCGCTCATTCCGGGCATGTGCACGTCGACCAGCGCGACGTCGGGCTTCGATTCGCGGATCAGTTTCAGCCCCTGCTCGGCGCTGCTGGCCTCGCCGATGATCTGCATGTCGATCTGCTGCTGCAGAATCAGACGAAAACCCGTGCGCACGAGTTCGTGGTCATCCACGAGCACCAGCTTGATCATGACGATGTCCCCCGACTCCCCGGCGGGGACATTAGGCAGGGCCAGGGGGGATTTGCAAGCACTGCGCATGCCCGGACGTGCTCTTTCGCAAGCGCATGGTGCCCGGGGCCGGAGTCGAACCGGCATGGCCCTTGTGGGCCTGCGGATTTTAAGTCCGCTGCGTCTACCGATTTCGCCACCCGGGCGGTACCGCGCACGGACGCGTGGTCAAGCGCAGCGCGCCCATCGATGGAGGCCAGGGTCGGAATCGAACCGGCGTACACGGCTTTGCAGGCCGCTGCATGACCACTCTGCCACCTGGCCCCACGGATGAAGCGATCAACCTGCGCAGCCGCGGAGGTTGTCTCCGGCGTCCTGTGCCCGTCGAGCTTAGCCCGGACACCGAAAAAACAAAACCTCGGCAGGCCGAGGTTTTGCGGATGCAACGATGGAGCGGGAAACGAGACTCGAACTCGCGACCCCGACCTTGGCAAGGTCGTGCTCTACCAACTGAGCTATTCCCGCGTCAGACCGCGTATGTTACGGATGGCCCCGGGAGTGTCAATAGCAGCGCGCATTTTCCAACGCACCCCGGCCGTTTCCGCGCACCGCGATCGACCCGCGCCGCCATTGCCGACCCTCGCGCTACGGGGCACCTCTGCCTTCTTCGCGCAGTGCCGGCCAGGCGGCACGCAGATAGGCCACGCCCGAGATCAGGGTCAGGCCCGCGGCGATCACCAGCAGGAACTCGCCGACGTGATACAGGCGCAGCGTTTCGGCGTTGCGCTCGACCAGCAGCACCACCAGCGCGATCAGCTGCATCACCGTCTTGACCTTGCCGATCGCGGCCACCCGCACGCGCGCGCGCTGGCCGATCTCGGCCATCCATTCGCGCAGCGCCGAAACCGCGATCTCGCGGCCGACGATCACCGCCGCCGTCACTGCGAGCAGCACGCTGGGATGAGTCTGCACCAGCAGAATCAGCGTAACCGCCACCATCAGCTTGTCGGCGACCGGATCGAGAAAGGCGCCGAAGCGCGAGGTCTGGCCCAGGCGCCGCGCCAGCCAGCCGTCCAGCCAGTCGGTCAGCGCCGCGGCGACGAATACGCCGGCGGCAGCGAGATCGGCAAAACGCATCGGCGCGTAGTACACCACCACCATCACCGGCAGCAGGGCGATGCGGAACAGGGTCAGCCAGGTCGGAAGGTTCAGACGCATGCGGCGGCACGTCCTTGCGGGCTCCCGCAGTGTGGCACGCCGTGACGCCGGACGTCAGCCGTGCAGCGCGTCGTAGATGCGCTCGGCAAGGGCGCGATCGATGCCGCGCACGCGAGCCAGCTCCTCGACGCCGGCGGCGATGAGGCCGGTCAGCCCGCCGAATGCGCGCAGGAGGGCTGCCCGACGACGCGGGCCGATGCCGGCGATGTCGTCGAGCACGCTGCGCTCGCGCGCCGCCTGGCGGCGCTTGCGATGAGCGCCGATCGCAAAGCGGTGCGCCTCGTCACGCACCGCCGCGATCAGGTGCAGCGCCGGCGACGAGGCGCCCGGATGCAGTTCGCGCCCGCGATCGGCGAGGACCAGGGTTTCCTCGCCCGCGCGGCGTGCCGGCCCCTTGGCGACGCCGACCACCGCGATGCCCTCGATGCCGAGCGAGCGCAGGGCCTCGATCGCACGCAGCACCTGCCCACGCCCGCCGTCGATCAGCAGCAAATCCGGACGGCTGACCTCACCCTCCGCCAGGCGCCGGAAGCGCCGTGTCAGCGCCTGCTCCATCGCCGCATAGTCGTCGCCGGGTGTGATATCGCTGATGTTGAAGCGCCGGTAATGGCTTTTCTCCGCACCCTCGCGGCCGAATACCACACAGGACGCCACGGTGGCCTCGCCCTGCGTATGACTGATGTCGAAGCATTCGATGTGCTGCGGCGGCGCGGCCAGGTCAAGCAGCCGGCGCAGATCCTCGAAGCGTGCATCCAGGGTCTGCCGGCTGGCGAGACGGGTCGCCATCGCGGCGTCGGCGTTGCGCAACGCCAGCTCGAGGAAACGCGCGCGATCGCCGCGCGGCGCGCTGCCAAGGCGGACCGCGTGGCCGGCGTGCGCCGACAGCGCCGCGGCCAGGGTCGCGGCGTCCGTCGGCGGTGCGCTCAACACCAGCTCCGCCGGCAGCGGACGATCGAGGTAATACTGCGCCGCGAATTGCGCCAATACGTCGCCGGGCTCGGCGTCGAACGGCAGGCGCGGAAAGAAATCGCGCGAACCCAGGCTGACGCCGTTGCGGAAGAACATCACGCTGACGCAGGCCAGGCCGGCTTCGATGCGGCAGGCAAGCACGTCCATGTCGGCCGCCGCGCCCTGCACGTAGTGCTGGCTTTGCAGCCGGCGCAACGCCGCAACCTGGTCGCGCAGCCGTGCGGCGCGCTCGAAATCGAGCGTGGTGCTGGCCTGCTCCATGGCCCTGGCGATCTCGTCGGTCACGGCGCTGCTGCGACCTTCGAGAAACATCACCACGTGGCGCACGTCGGCGGCATAGTCGTCGCGCCCGATCAGACCGACGCAGGGCGCGCTGCAGCGGCCGATCTGATGCTGCAGGCAGGGCCGCGAACGATTGCGGAAATAACTGTCCTCGCACTGGCGCAGCTTG
>JAJYMF010000032.1 GCA_021787175.1 Pseudomonadota bacterium
CATGCGCCCGACCAGCAGCGAGCCGGTGATCAGGCCGCTGCGGCGATCGAGGTCGGCGCCGACGGCCTCGATGCCCATGAACATCTCGCGCAGGTTGGAGGCGATGGTGATCTCCTCGACCGGGTGCGCGATCGCACCGTCCTCGACCCAGAAGCCGCTGGCGCCGCGCGAGTAGTCGCCGGTCACGGTGTTGGCGCCCTGCCCCATCAGTTCGGTGACGACCAGCCCGCGGCCCATGCCGCGCACCAGGGCGTCGAAGTCCTGCGGTCCGGGCGTGATGGCGAGGTTGCGCACGCCGCCGGCGTTGGCGGTGGTGGTCAGCCCGAGCTTGCGTGCCGAGTAGCTGCCGAGCACGTAGCGTTCGAGCACGCCGGCGTGCACCAGCGGCTGCTCGCGCGTGGCCACGCCCTCGGCATCGAAGGCCGCCGAGGCCGGCCCGCGGCGCAGCTGCGGATGCTCGGTCAGGTGCACGTGCGCGGGAAAGATCGCCTTGCCGACGTGATCGAGCAGAAAGCTCGCGCGCCGATACAGCGCGCCGCCGCTGACCGCCGACACCAGATGGCCGAGCAGCGAGCGCGCCGCCTCCGGCGCGAACAGCACCGGGCACTGGCGCGTGCCCAGCCGGCGCGCACCCAGCCGCGCCAGGGTTCGCTCGGCGGCCCTGCGACCGATCGCCTCCGGCACCATCAGGTCGGACGCCGCGCGCGCGGCGTCCCACCAGTAGTCGCGCTGCATTGACTCGCCCGTGCCGGCGATCAGCACGCACGACAGAGAATGCTGGGTTTCGCGCTCGCGGCCGACGAAGCCGTGCGAGTTGGCGTACACGCCGATCTGCGCCGAACTGCTGACCGTCGCGCCTTCGGAATTGCTGATCCCGACCAGCGCACGGCCGGCGTCCTCGACCCGCTGCCCGAGCGCGATGGCATCGTCCACGTCCAGCGCCCACGGATGCCAGAGGTCGAGGTCGGGCATGGCGCGGGCCATCAGCGCGGCGTCGGCCAGGCCCGCGGCGGGGTCGGCCTCGGTGTAGCGCGCGATCGCGCAGGCCTGCGCCAGCGTGGCCTCGATCGACTCGGGCTTGAGGTCGGCCGTGCTGGCGCTGCCCTTGTGCTGGCCGAAGTACACCGTGAGGGTGAAGCCGCGGTCGCGCGTGCGTTCGACCGTCTCCACCGCGCCGAGGCGCACGTTGAGGTTGAGACCGGTTTCGACGCTGGCGGCCACTTCGGCCTGCGAGGCGCCGGCGGCGCGCGCGCGGCGGATCAGGTCGGTCGCCCGTTCGGCCAGGCGATCGAGTTCGGCCTGGCTGTCGTCGCGCACATCGAGGGCTGTGTTCACGGGTCTTCCTGTCGTTGGAGTCTGCGGGGAACGGCGGCGGCCGCGATCGGCGACAATGGCCACCCATGCCGCTGCCGATCCGCCGATGATGCACCGCTCCGACGATTTCGACGACCTCCCCGACGAAGGTCCCAGCCGCAGCCAGCGCCGCCGCGAGGCGCTGGCGGTGCTCGACCTGGGCGAACGGCTGGTGGCGCTGCCGCCGTCGCGGCTGGCCGCGATCGCGCTGCCCGACGACGTGCGCGCCGAAATCGCCAACGTGCGCCGCATCGACGCCCACGTCGCGCGCAAGCGCCAGCTGGGCTTTCTGGCCAAGTTGATGCGCCGCCATGGCGACGAGGCTTTCGCCGCCGCGCGCGCGGCGCTCGGCAACGACCGCGCCCAGCAGCGCCGCGAGGCCGCCGGGCTGCACCGGCTGGAATCCCTGCGCGAGCGCCTGCTGGCCGAGGGCGACGGCGCGCTCGAACCGCTGCTGGACGCGCATCCGCAGGCCGACCGCCAGCATCTGCGCGCGCTGATCCGCCAGGCCCGCAGCGAACGCGCGCGACAGGCGCCGGGGCATGCCTATCGCGCCCTGTTCCGCGCGCTGCGCGAACTCGACGGCGCCGCGGCGGATACGGATGGCGCGGACTGACACCCGTTTGCGATCAAGATATGAAAACTGCGCAGTCCGGATGCAGCGCGGCGGAATCCGGGAATGAGGCTTGCATCGAGCCCCGGATTCCGCCCCCGTGGGGCTCCATCCGGGCTGCCCATCGTATCGATTGAACGCAACGGGTATATGCACCGCCGCGCGCAATCCATCCATTCCCTTTTCGCTGCTCCGGAGACTCCCATGGCCGACGCCACCCGCCGCTACGCCGCCGAACTCGACGCCATCCGCGCCCAGGGCCTGTTCAAGACCGAGCGCGTGATCACCTCGCCGCAGTCGGCCGAGATCACGCTGGCCGACGGCCGCCGCGTGCTCAACTTCTGCGCCAACAACTATCTGGGTCTGGCCGACCACCCGGCGGTGATCCAGGCCGCCAAGGACGCGCTCGACAGCCACGGCTTCGGCATGGCCTCGGTGCGCTTCATCTGCGGCACCCAGGACCTGCACAAGCAGCTGGAGAAGAAGATCGCCGACTTCTTCGGCACCGAGGACGCCATCCTCTACGCCGCCTGTTTCGACGCCAACGGCGGCCTCTACGAACCGCTGCTGGGCGAGCACGACGCGGTGATCTCCGACGCGCTCAACCACGCCTCGATCATCGACGGCATCCGCCTGTGCAAGGCGCAGCGCTACCGTTACGCCAACCGCGACATGGCCGATCTGGAAAGGCAGCTGCAGGCCGCCGACGCCGCCGGTGCGCAGATCAGGCTGATCACCACCGACGGCGCGTTCTCGATGGACGGCACCATCGCGCCGCTGGATCGCATCACCACGCTGGCGGCGCAGTACGGCGCCATGGTGCACATCGACGAATGCCACTGCACCGGCTTTCTCGGCGCAACGGGTCGCGGATCGGCCGAGGTCCACGGTGTGATGGACCGGATCGATCTCTACACCGGCACGCTCGGCAAGGCGCTGGGCGGCGCGCTGGGCGGCTTCACCACCGGCCGCGCCGAGGTCATCGAACTGCTGCGCCAGCGCTCGCGGCCGTATCTGTTTTCCAACTCGCTGCCGCCGCCTGTGGTCGCCGCGGCGATCACGGTGTTCGACATGCTCGCGTCCGCGGGTGAACTGCGCGAACGGCTGGCGAACAACACCCGCCACTTCCGCGAGCGCATGGCCGCCGCCGGCTTCGACATCAAGCCCGGCGTGCATCCGATCGTGCCGGTGATGATCCATGACGCGCCCAAGGCGCAGGCGATGGCCGCGGCCCTGCTCGACGAGGGCATCTACGTCACCGGGTTTTTCTATCCGGTGGTGCCGCAGGGACAGGCGCGCATCCGCACGCAGATGTCGGCGGCGCATACGCGCGAGCATCTGGATCGCGCGATCGACGCCTTCACCCGCGTCGGCCGCAGGCTGGGCGTTCTGGGGGCCTGAAGCGGCGGTCGCGCGCCAGGCGCCCTGCGCGTGACCCGCAGCGCAGCGCCGCGTCATGCCGTGCCGGCGGTGATGCCTTGCTAAGATCGGCGCCATGCGCGCCGACCGCGTCCGCGTGTTCCAGACCCTGCCGCAGTCCTGCGGCTACTACCGCGGACGCACGGCGCAGAACGTGGTGCTCGATCCCGCCAGCCCGCAATTGCCGGCGATCTATCCGGCCGCGCTGGCGCACGGCTATCGCCGCGCCGGCGGGCATGTGTACCGACCCGCCTGCCCGCGCTGCCGCGCCTGCGTGCCGTGCCGGATTCCGGTCGCCCGCTTCCGGCCCGACCGCGCGCAACGCCGCTGTCTCGCGCGCAACGCCGACCTCATCCTGATCGACGCCGAACCCGGCTTTACGCCCGAACGCTACGCGCTCTACGCCCGGTATCAGCAGCAGCGCCATCCCGGCGGCGGCATGGACGACGGCAGCGTCGAGGACTTCATGCACTTCCTGTCGGCGTCGTGGAGTCCGACGCGATTCCTCGAACTGCGCGAGGGCGACCGGCTGCTGGCGGTGGCGGCGACCGACGTGGCCGCCGACGCATTGTCGGCGGTCTACACCTGGTACGACCCCGGCCCGTCCGCGCGCAGCCTCGGCACGCTGGCGATCCTGCGCCAGATCGACTATGCCGCCGCGCGCGGCCTCGATCACGTCTATCTCGGTTTCTGGATCGAGGACCATCCGAAGATGGACTACAAGCGCCGCTTCCGCTCGCTGGAAATCCTCGGCGCCGAGGGCTGGCGCACGTTGGTGACGTGAGCACCCGTCAGAACGGCCAGCTGCCCTGCCCCCACGCCACCACCGCGGCCACGGCGCCCGCCGCCAGCAGCGCGAGCAGCAGCGCGCGCCCGATCGGCGCGATGCGCAGGCCGGGATCGCGGTGCAGCCACTTGTGCCCGTGCAGCATCGGATGCACCAGATTCTCCTTGCGCACCAGCGCGTGCAGCAGCACCGCGGCGACGTGCAGGCCGATCAGCGCGATCAGCACGCCCTGATTGAAACTGTGGATCGCGGTCAGCAGACGCACGCTGGCGTCGGACACCTTGCCGCTCAGCGGACCGAAGGCGGTGATGTCGTCGCTGGCGAACAG
>JAJYMF010000168.1 GCA_021787175.1 Pseudomonadota bacterium
GCCGAGAAGCCTGATTTTGGCAATATTTATACGTTGCCATATTTATGAAAACCAGTACTTAGGCTGCCGCAGCCGGACAAGCGCAGCCTTGCCGAGATTACGGGGTTGGTGGTGAGGATTGATAAGTGAACGCCAAGGCAAGAAGGATAGGGATACAGCTTCATTCGATAATTATGCGCTGCCGGTCTACAGTAATAGCTATGCTGATGTTGTTGAGTCTGGCTGGTTGCGACTCCGCGAAGGACTACCAGCATCACCGTTTCTCCATTGGCATATGAAACTGAAAGCTAGCCCCCCCCGTTTCGTCGCCTGCCTGACCGGCATGCTGATGCTGCTCGCATCGGCGCCCGGCCAGGCGCAGACGCTTGCGTCGCTGTTCGAGCGCGCGCGCCGCGGCGAACCCGCCTATCTCGCCGCGATGTACTCGCGCGATGCGGCGCAGGCACGCACCGGACAGGCGCTCGGGGCGATGCTGCCCCAGGTGAGCCTGAGCGCGAACACGAACATCAACGACCGCGACTATGCCACGCGCAACTCCTCGACGCCGTCCATACAGGATCGCTACAACAGCAATTCGGAGCAGTTGAGCGTCACCCAGCCGATCTGGCGCGGCGCCAACATCGCCGGTTTGCGTCAGGCTGAAGCAGCGGCACGGCAGGCGGAGCATCAGTTGATCGGGACGGAGCAGGAATTGCTCGCAAAGCTCGCCGCCGATTGGTTCGACGTGCTGGCGGCGCGGGACGCCGTGCTCTACAGCGCGCAGCAGGTGGCCGCGACGCGGCGGCAGTGGGAGGTGGCGCAGCGTGGCGTCGAGTTGGGCACCGCCAGCCGGCCGCAGACGGAGGAGGCGAGGGCGAAGTACGACCAGGCGTTGGCCGAGTCCGTCGCGGCCGAAACCGACAGTCGCATCAAGCGGGCTGCGCTCGAACAGTTGGTCGGACCGCTCGATGAACTGGCGCCGCCGCAGCTGCGCGACGAGGCACCGGTGTCGAGTCTCGGCGTCGATACGCTCGAGAAATGGCTGCAGGCAGCCGAAAGCGGAAATCCGGCCCTGCTGGCGGCACAGCAGGCATTCGAGGCTGCGAGCGAGGAGTTGAACAAACAGCGCGCCGGCCACGAGCCTACGCTGGACCTTGTCGCCAGTTATGGCAAGAACAGCCAGGCGACCGGCGGCTTTCCGGGACAGGCGGGTTACGACATCAAGCAAAGTGCCATAGGCGTGCAACTCAGTGTGCCGATTTTCAGCGGCGGAACGCAGTCGGCAAAGGTGCGCGAGACGGTGGCGATGAGAGAGAAGGCGCGCCAGGACGTCGAGGCGGCGCGTCGCGCTGCGCAGTTCGCCGCCAAGCAGGCGTGGTTCAACTGGCACGGCGCCGCGGCGCGCGCGCGGGCCGCGTTGCAGGGTATCCGCTCGGCGCAGGCGGCGCTCCAGGCGGCCCGCCGCGGCCTGGACTCGGGCCTCAAGACGGACCTCGAGGTGCTCCAGGCCGAGCAGCAACTTGCCGCCGCCCGCCGCGACCTGCGCAAGGCGCGCTACGACCAGCTTGCCTCGCACCTGAAGCTCAAGGCGGCTGCGGGTCGCGTTGCCGCCGAAGACGTGGCCGCCGTCGATCGCCTGTTCGTGGCGGCGGACGCGCCTGCGCCCGCTCCGGCGCCGGTTATTCCGTATATACCCAAGAGAGCGGCGGGCGGGGAAGCGTAGGTGGCAGGAAATGGATGCCGGCCATGGTCGGACCAGACGAAGGGGGTGGCGATGAGCGATTTTCTGAACATGCAGGATGGAATTCCGGATAGCGGCGCGCGGTGATGGCCTTTGGCGCGACAGCCCAGCGTTTGGCGTCCGGTCCCGAACAGGGAAGTGATGCGCGTCTATTCGACCCTTCTGCATGGGACGCCTTCGCCGCCGCGAAGACTTCCGACGAGTTCTGCCGCGCATGGCTGGCGCTGGTGTGCGCGCAAATCCCGCAGGCGCGCGCCGCGGCCGTCCTGATCGAAAGCGCGCAGGCGCGCACCTTCGTGCCCATTGCGGCCTGGCCGGAGCCGGCGCCGGACCTGGGGCGCCTGGGCGAAGCGGTCAAGCGCGCGCTCGGCGAGCGGCGCGGCGTGGCGTTGCCGGGGGCCGGGGCCGAGGGTCGTTCATTCCACATCGGCTATCCGGTGCTCCTGGACCAGCGCGTGGCCGCCGTGATTGCGGTCGATGCCGGATGTACCGGGGAGGACGTGCCGGCGGCGCTGCGCCACCTCCACTGGTGCAGCGCGTGGCTCGCGAATCTGTTCGGCCGGCGCGAATTGCAGGACGCGCTCCAGGCGCGTGAACGCATCGGCTCCGTGCTGGAAGCGCTGGCGGTGGCCTTGCGCCACGGCAAGTTCCGTCAGGCAGTGTTCGAGGTGGCGAGCGAGCTGCGCCAGATCCTCGGCTGCACGCACGTGGCGATCGGCCTCGGCGAGAACGCTTCGGTCCGGGTGGTGGCGCTGTCCGAGGCGGCGACGTTCGAGAAGCGCACGCCGCTGGTCAAGGCATATGCGGCGGCGATGGAAGAGGCCTACGACCGCGGCGGGCCGGTGTCGGATGGTGCGGCCGGCAGTGCGGTCGGCGCCGCCGAAACCGCGTCGCCGGCCCCGCGCCACCAGGAGTTGCTCGCGCAGTCGGGTGCGTCGCATGCGCTTTCCTATCCGCTGATGCAGGGCGAGAGATGCATGGGCGTGGTGACGCTGGAGCGCTCGGGAGACAAGGGTTTTGGCGAGGAGGATCTGCTCTGGCTCGATGCGTTTGCCGCGCTCGCGACGCCGGTCTTCGGCCAGCGTCTGGCGGCCGAGCGTAGCTCGGCGCAGCGGCTCGCGGGGGAAATCCGTTGGCTGGCGGACAAGCTCTTCGGACCGCGCAACCTGACCTGGAAGGCCGCGGCGGGGGCCGTTGCGCTCGCTGCAATGCTGCTGGCGCTGGTCCCCATCGAATATCGCGTGTCGGCGAAGACGGTGATCGAAGGCGAAATACAGCGCGTGGCTGCAGCGCCGTTCGAGGGCTTCGTCGGCGCGGCGTTCGTACGCGCCGGCGATACGGTGAAGCAAGGCCAGGAGCTCGCGCAGCTCGACGACCGCGATCTGCGCGTCGAGCAGGCGCGCTGGGCGAGCGAGCGCGATCAGTACGACAACAAACTGCGCGAGGCGATGGCGACGCATGATCTGACTGCGGTGCAGGTGATCGGCGCGCAGTTGCGCCAGGCCGAGGCGCAGCTCGCGCTCGCGACGGAAAAGATCGCCCGCTCCCGTCTGACGGCGCCCTACGACGGCGTCGTCGTGTCGGGCGACCTCAGCCAGCAGATCGGCTCTCCGGTGGAGGCCGGAAAGAAGCTGTTCGAGATCGCGCCACTGCGAAGCTACCGCGTCATTCTGCAGGTCGATGAACGTGAGATCCGGCACGTGCGCGACGGTCAGCAGGGGCACCTGGTGATTACCGGGATCGCGGGCGATCCGCTGCCGTTTTCGGTTGCCAAGGTCACGCCGGTGGCCACGGCGCAGGACGGCAAGAACTTCTTCCGCGTCGAGGCGAAGCTCGCCGGGGCGCCGGAACGCCTGCGTCCGGGCATGGAAGGGGTGGGCAAGATCGAGGTGGGCAGCCGCAGCCTGTGGTGGGTGCTGACGCATTCGTTCACCGACTGGCTGACGCTCTCGCTGTGGACCTGGCTGCCCTGAGCGCAAAGCGATGGCGCGCAGCCTCTTCAGCCCGTCCTGGCACAGCGTCGCCGAACTGAGGCCGCGGCTCATGCCGCAGGCGCTCGTGCGCCGTCACGTCTATCGCCGCCAGGCGTGGTACGTGGTGCAGGATCGCGCGGGGGGCCGCTTTCACCGCCTTTCGCCCGCGGCGCATGCGCTGGTGGCGGCCATGGATGGCAACAGGACGGTGCAGGCGCTGTGGGAGGCGGCGAACACCTCGACTACAGGCGATGCCTGCACCCAGAACGAGGTCGTCGACCTGCTGGTGCAATTGCATGCGGCGAATCTGCTGCAGTGCGACGTTACGCCGGACTCGGCGGCGCTGTTCGAGCGCTACCGCAAGAAGCGCCGCGATACGCTGAAGCAGTGGCTGCTCAATCCGATGAGCCTGAAGCTGCCCTTGTACGATCCGGATGCGATGCTCGCACGCTGGATGCCGCGGTTGGCGTGGTGCCTGGGGCGGGCCGGCGCCGCGCTCTGGCTGGCGGTGGTGCTGCCGGCGCTGGTACTTGCGGCACAGCACTGGAACGAGCTGACGCACAGTCTGCCCGACCGCGTGCTCTCTGGCGGCAACCTGCTGGTGCTGGCCCTCGTGTTCCCGCTGGTGAAGCTGCTGCACGAGCTGGGGCACGCATTCGCCGTCAAGGCCTGGGGCGGGGCGGTGCACGAGATGGGGGTGATGTTCCTCGTGTTCGCGCCGCTGCCATACGTGGATGCGTCCTCGGCCTCGGCTTTCCCTCAGAAACACCGCCGCGCCATCGTCGCCGCGGCGG
>JAJYMF010000453.1 GCA_021787175.1 Pseudomonadota bacterium
ATCTAGCCTGAAGGATCTGTCTGCCCACGCCGGCTCTCGGCACCAGGCCCTTCATTGGTGCTCAGGGTGACAAGCGGGGTGCCCATGCGCAGGCATGGAGGTGCGGCTCGATCCATACGCATGCGTATTGACAGTGGGTCGCCGGTTTCACATACTCGCCCGTATGGTATTGACCTGCCCGCACACGACGATGGTGGCCCGCGAGCGCATGGAGTTCATCAGCGCCGACGGCACGACCCTGGCCGGCGAGCGTTTCGGCGACGCCGCAGCGCCGGCCGTGCTGTTCGCCCACGGCTTCGGCCAGACCCGCCAAGCGTGGTCCGACGCGGCACAGGCGCTGGCGGTATCGGGCTGGCATGCGATCACCTTCGACGCCCGCGGTCACGGCGAGAGCGATCACGTACCCGGCGGCGCCTATCACCTCGACCAGTTCATCACCGATCTTGACGGTCTGGCGCGCTCGCTGCCGCAGCCGCCGGTACTGGTCGGCGCCTCGATGGGCGGTCTGCTCGGCATCACCGTGGCCGGCGCCAGCCCATCTCCGCCGTTGCGTGCGCTGGTGCTGGTGGACATCACGCCGCGCTGGGAGCCGGCCGGCGTCGAGCGCATCCTCGCCTTCATGCGCGCGTTCCCGGACGGCTTTGCTTCCTATGAGGCCGCCGCCGACGCGATCGCGGCCTACCTGCCGCAGCGTCGCGCGCGCAAATCCGCGTTGCAGCTGGCGCCGCTACTGCGGCTGGGCGACGACGGCCGTCTGCGCTGGCACTGGGATCCGGCGCTGCTGGACGTGGTCGCCGCCGAGGGCGCGAGTCGGCAGCCGCAGCTGCTGGAGGCCGCACGGCGCATCGCGGTGCCGACCCTGCTGATCTCCGGCGGCTCCAGCGACGTGGTATCGGCCGATACCGTCAACGAGTTCCTGGATCTGGTACCGCATGCGCGCCACGTCGCCATTGCGCGCGCCACGCACATGGTCGCGGGCGACGCCAACGATGCCTTCGGCCGCGCCATCCTCGATTTTCTAGCCACTCTGCCGATGGGTGCCGTTGCGCCCGCGAGGTCCGTGCCATGATGACTCTGCTCCCCCTGCTTGCCGCCGTGGCGGTCTCGCTGATCGCGGCCTACACCGGCGCCCGGCTGCTCACCTGGAGCCTTGCCGCGGCGATCGCGATCGTCGCGGTCGGTTACGCCGCGGGCGTGACGGATGCCGGCTGGATCACGTTCGCCGTGTTCGCGCTGCTGGTGCTGCCGCTGAATCTCGCGCCGCTGCGCCGGGTGCTGATCAGTGCGCCGCTGCTGAACGTGTTCCGGCGCGTGATGCCGGCGCTGTCGGATACCGAGCAGACCGCGCTGGCCGCCGGCACCGTCGGTTTCGAGGGCGAGCTGTTCTCCGGTCGTCCCGACTGGGGTGTGCTGCTGGCGCAACCCAGGCCCGCGCTGAGCGCCGAGGAGCAGGCCTTCCTCGACGGCCCGGTGGAGCAGTTGTGCCAGATGCTCGACGACTGGCAGATCACCCACGAGCTGGCCGACCTGCCGCCCGAGGTGTGGGACTTCCTCAAGCGCAACCGCTTCTTCGGCATGATCATCCCCAGGCGCTACGGCGGCCTGGAGTTCTCGGCGCTGGCGCATTCGGCGGTGCTGCAGAAGGTGGCCAGCATCTGCGCCACCGCGGCCTCGACGATCGCGGTGCCGAACTCGCTGGGTCCGGCCGAGCTGCTGCTGCACTACGGCACCGAGGCGCAGAAGGATCATTACCTGCCGCGGCTCGCCGACGGACGCGAGGTGCCGTGCTTCGCGCTGACCGGACCCTATGCCGGCTCCGACGCCACCTCGATTCCCGACCACGGCACGGTCTGCATGGGAACCTGGAAGGGTGAGACGGTCCCCGGTGTGCGCCTGAGCTTCGACAAGCGCTACATCACCCTGGCGCCGGTGGCGACGGTTGTCGGCCTGGCGTTTCGCCTGTACGACCCCGACAACCTGCTCGGCGACAGCCCGGCGGGCGGCGATCGCGGCATCACCCTGGCCCTGCTGCCGCGCGAAACGCCGGGGTTGGAGATCGGCCGCCGCCATCTGCCGTTGAACATCCCGTTCCAGAACGGCCCGGTGCGCGGCCACGACGTGTTCGTGCCGCTGACCCAGCTGATCGGCGGTCCGGCGATGGCCGGTCACGGCTGGCGCATGCTGGTCGAATGTCTGTCGGTCGGGCGCGCGATCTCGCTGCCCTCCAATGCCACCGGCTTCGCGCGCATGGCGGTCGCCGCGACCGGCGCCTACGCGCGCATCCGCAAGCAGTTCGGGCTGGCGATCGGCCGCTTCGAGGGCGTCGAGGAGGCGTTGGCGCGCATCGGCGGCTACAGCTATCTGATCGCCGCGCTGTCGCGCGCGACCGCGGCGGCGGTGGACCGCGGCGAGAAGCCCGCGGTGTCGTCGGCGATCGCCAAGTACCACACCACCGAGCTGGGTCGCGAGGTGGTCCGCGACGCCATGGACATCCACGGCGGCAAGGGCGTGATCCTCGGCCCGTCGAACTATCTCGGCCGCAGCTGGCAGGGCGCTCCGATCAGCATCACCGTCGAGGGCGCCAACATCATGACGCGCAGCCTGATGATCTTCGGTCAGGGCGCGATCCGCTGCCATCCGTTCGTGCTCAGGGAAATCGGCGCGCTGGCGATCGCCGACCGCGGCGAGCGCGTGCGCGCGTTCGACACCGCGCTGTTCGGACATCTCGGCTTCGGCCTGCGCAACGCCGCGCGCAGCCTGGTCACCGGGTTGTCCGGCGGTCGTCTGGGCGCCGCACCGGTGACCACGCCGACACTCCAGCGCTACTACCGCAAGCTCAACCGCTATTCGGCCGCGCTGGCGCTGACCGCCGACGTCGCCATGGGCGTGCTGGGCGGCAAACTCAAATTCAAGGAGAAGTTGTCCGCGCGTCTCGGTGACGTACTCAGCTATCTCTATATCGCCAGCGCCCTGCTCAAGCGCTACGAGGACGAAGGCCGCCCCGAGGACGAGCGCGCGCTGCTGGCGTGGTCGTTCCACGAGTCGGTCTGGCGCATGCAGGGTGCGCTCGACGGGGTGATCCGCAATTTCCCGGTGCGCCCGGTGGCGTGGCTGCTGCGCGCGCTGGTGTTCCCGCTGGGCCTGCGCGAGGTGCCGCCGTCCGATCGCCTCGGCCATCGCGTGGCGGCGGTGCTGACCGCACCCAACGCGGCGCGCGATCGCATGCTGGACTGGTGCTTCCTCACGCCCAGCGCCAACAACGCGGTCGGGCGCATGCACGCGCTGCTGCCGGACGCGGTCGCCGCCGAACCGGTCGAACGCAAGTTCGTCAAGGCGCTTAAGTCCGGCGCAATCACCGCGCACGATTATCCGGATCAGCTGGCCGAGGCCGAGTGCAGCGGCGCGCTCAGCGCGGAGGAACACGCGCTGCTGAAGCGCGTGCGCGAGGCCGCCGCCGAGTTCATCGCGGTGGACGATTTCGATCCCGCGGAACTGCGCGCGGCGGTGCAGACCGCGCACCAGGCGGCGCTGCGCTCGGCGGCTTGATACCCGGACAGGCGCGATCGCGTGCCGGTACCGGCGTGGCGGCATGTCGCATCGGCGCGGCAGTCAGATCCTTCGGGCTGCGCCCTCAGGATGACATCCCTTTTGTCATCCTGAGCACAGCGAAGGATCTGGCGATCGACACCGCCTCCGACCGCGTGTCGCCAAGGTGTCGGATGGTGGTACGTCGAACCGCTTGCAGTCAGCCCATCCGGGCTGCGCCCTCAGGACGACATCCCTTTATTCATCCTGAGCACAGCGAAGGATCTGGCAATCGACATCACCTCCGATCGCTTGTCGCCAATGATGTCGGCATGGTGGTACGTCGAACCGGCGCTGGCGGTCAGGTCCTTCGGGCTGCGCCCTCAGGATGACACAAGGGATGACAAGGAGGGCGCCACGGCGCCGGCGTGCTCGCGGGTGGCGGCGAACGTCACCTGTGGCCAGCGCTCCGCCGCCAGCTGCAGATTGACTCGCGACGGCGCCAGATAGACCAGCGCGCCGGAGGCGTCCAGCGCCAGATTCATGGCGTTGCGCTCGCGAAACTCCTCGAGCTTCTTGGAATCCGCGCAGTGCACCCAGCGCGCGGTGGCCACGCCCACGGTCTCGAAGGCGCAGTCGACGCCATATTCGTCCTTCAGGCGGTAGGCGACGACGTCGAACTGCAGCACGCCGACCGCGCCGAGGATCAGGTCGTTGGACATCAGCGGGCGGAAGAACTGCGTCGCGCCTTCCTCGGACAGCTGCGCCAGGCCCTTCTGCAACTGCTTGAGCTTGAGCGGATCGCGCAGGCGCGCGCGCCGGAACAGCTCGGGCGCGAAGTAGGGGATGCCGGTGAAGCTCAGATC
>JAJYMF010000286.1 GCA_021787175.1 Pseudomonadota bacterium
GGCGGGCGGGGGTCAGGGGGCGCGCAGACCGGCGGCGGCGAAACGTACCAGGTGTTCGGCGGCGCGTTCGCGGTGGTGCTGTTCGCTGACACCGCCCTTGCGCTTGATCACGCCGAAGTCGGCCATCGCGTAGGTCAGCGCGCCGGCGACGATGTCCAGCCGCCAGTACAGCTCTTCCTTGTCGAGATGCGGCAGCATGTGGTGGAACACCACCACGAACTCGCGCAGCACGTGGCCGTAGTTGTCGGACAGAAAGCGGCGCAGGCGGTCGTCGTGCTCGGCATAAGCGCGCGCCAGCACGCGCATGAAGGCGCCGCCGCCGCTGCGGTCCAGCGACAGCTCCAGCGCCGGGCGGATGAAGGCGTCGAGCGTGTCCTCGAGCGTGGCGTCGGCGCGCTTCTCGCCCTTGGTCAGCGCGGCCTGGCGGCGCGCATTGAGGTCGTCGAGGCGGCGGCGGAAGACCTCCTCGATCAGGTTTTCCTTGGAGCCGAAGTGGTAATTGACTGCCGCCAGGTTGACGTTGGCGGCGGCGGTCACCTGGCGCAGCGAGGCTCCGGCGAAGCCGTAGCGGGCAAACAGCGCCTCGGCGGCGCCGAGGATGCGTTGCTTGGTGGAAAACTGGGAGGCGTTCACGGCAGCCGGCACTCTGTCAAACGACTGTTTGAAGGATACGAGTGCTTGGCGGTGCGGTCAAACCGTTCGCCGGGGCTGATGCAGGGCTTGCCGCGGGCCTCGAAAACGTCAACAATCCGTGATCTAAGCCCTCAATTTGACGCAGATTTACCTCATCATCGCCGATAGCCGGCCGACCTTCACACCACATCCGGAGCATCACCGCATGGCGCTGGAGCGCACCCTTTCCATCCTCAAGCCCGACGCCGTGGCCAAAAACGCGATCGGCGCGATCCTCGCTCGTTTCGAGCAGGCCGGCCTGCGCATCGTTGCGGCGAAGATGAAGCATCTCTCGCGCCGCGAGGCCGAAGGCTTCTACGCCGTGCATCGCGAGCGCCCGTTCTTCAAGTCGCTGGTGGAATTCATGATCTCCGGCCCGGTGGTGCTGCAGGTGCTGGAAGGCGAGGGTGCCGTCGCCCGGAACCGCGACCTGATGGGCGCCACCGATCCGAAGAAGGCGGTGCCGGGGACCATCCGCGCCGACTTCGCCGACAGCATCGACGCCAACGCAGTGCACGGTTCCGATGGCGCCGACACCGCAGTCGCCGAGATCGCCTATTTCTTCGCCGCAACCGAGATCTGCCCACGGGGCTGAGGACGATGACGTGACCGCGGCGACGAGGGTCAACCTGCTCGACTTCGACCGCGAAGGTCTGCGCGCGCTGTTTGCGCAGATCGGCGAAAAACCCTTCCGCGCCGACCAGGTGATGAAGTGGATCTATCACCGCCACGTCGACGATTTCGAGCAGATGACCGATCTCGGCAAGGTGCTGCGCGGCAAGCTTGCCGACGTCGCCGAGATCGCGCCGGCCGGTACGCTGCTCGACCAGCAATCGGCCGACGGCACGCGCAAGTGGCTGCTCGGCATGGACGGCGGCAACGCCGTCGAAACCGTGTACATCCCCGAACCGACGCGCGGCACGCTGTGCGTGTCCTCGCAGGTCGGATGCGGCCTGAACTGCCGCTTCTGCTCCACCGCCACCCAGGGCTTCAACCGCAACCTCGCCGCCAGCGAGATCATCGGCCAGGTGTGGGTGGCGGCGAAGGCGCTGGGCAACCAGCCGCACCAGCAGCGCCGCATCACCAACGTGGTGATGATGGGCATGGGCGAGCCGCTGCTGAACTTCGACAACGTCGTGCGTGCGATGAACGTGATGCGCGACGACCTCGGCTTCGGACTGGCCAACAAGCGCGTCACCCTCTCGACCGCCGGCCTGGTGCCGATGATCGACCGTCTGTCCGAGGTCTGCGACGTGTCGCTGGCGGTGTCGCTGCATGCGCCCAACGACGAGCTGCGCACCCGGCTGGTGCCGCTCAACAAGCGCTATCCGATCGCCGAACTGCTGGCGGCCTGCGCGCGCTATGCCGCCAAGCGTCCGCGCACCGCGATCACCTTCGAATACACCATGATGAAAGGCGTCAACGACAGCCCCGAGCTGGCGCGCCAGCTGGTCAGGCTGATGCGCCGGCTGCCGGCCAAGGTGAACCTGATTCCGTTCAACCCGTTTCCCGGCACCGGCTACGAGCGCTCCGCTCCCGATGCGATCGCCGCGTTCCAGAGGATCCTGCTCGAAGCCGGCGTGATGACCATGGTGCGGCGCACGCGCGGCGATGACATCGATGCCGCCTGCGGCCAGCTCAAGGGCCAGGTGCTCGACCGCACGCGGCGCCAGGCCGAGTTCCGCAAGCGCATCGAGGAGGCCACGGCTCATGCGGCGTAGTGCAATCCTGCTGGCGGCGGCATGCAGTCTGGCGCTGGCGGGCTGCCAGTCCGCCGGTGGCCTGCGCGGCGAGACTTCGCAGCAGAAGGCGCGCGAAGCCGCCGAGATCCACACCGAACTGGGCCAGCAGTACCTGCAGCGCGGCGAGCTGCAGACCGCGCTGCAGAAGCTGCTGCTGGCCGAAAAATACGATGACGACTACGCTCCCGCACACACCGTGCTGGGCGTGCTCTACGAGCGCATCCACGATTACCCGAAGGCCGAGCAGGAATACAAGCGCGCCTACGCGCTGGAGCCGACCAAGGGCGACGCCAACAACAATCTGGGCGCGTTTCTGTGCCGGATGGGCAAGGTCGACGAGGCCCTGCCTTACTTCAAGCGCGCGGTCGCCGACCCGTTCTATCACACGCCGGATGCCGCCTTCACCAATGCCGGGACCTGCCTGCTCAAGGTGGGCAGGCTGCAGCCGGCGCTGGAAGAGTTCCAGCGCGCGCTGGCGCTCAATCCGAAGAATCCGGATGCCCTCTACCAGACCGCCGTCGTCCTGCACAAGCAGGGCGACGACTTTCATGCCCGCGCCTTCGTGCAGCGCTTCGACGCCCTCGGTCTGGCCAGCCCCGACGTGCTCAGACTCGGCTATGAAATCGAAACCAAACTGGGCGACCAGGAGGCCGCCCGTTCGTACGCTCGCCGTTTGCGCGACCAGTTCCCGGACTCGGAACAGGCCCGCAGCCTCCCCTCCGGTTCATCGCCATGACCTCCGCCGCTGCTCCTGCGCCGCTCGCCGCTGATCACGACCACGCTGCCGCGTCCGCCGAGATCCGCCTCGCCGTCACCGAACGGTCGGATTCGACCGATCTCGCCGCGCTGGGTGCGCGGTTGACGGCCGCCCGCCGGATGCGAGGCCTCAGCCTGGAGGCCTGTGCGCAGCAGTTGCGACTGCCGACCTGTGTGCTGCGGGGCATCGAGCAGCGCGGCATCGCCCGCGACGATTCGCCGGTCTACCTGCGCAGCCAGCTGCATGGCTACGCGCGGCTGCTGGGCGTGCCGGCGGCCGAGGTCGACGCCGCACTGGCGCAACTGGCGCC
Organism: Pseudomonadota bacterium; assembly: GCA_021787175.1. Lineage (GTDB taxonomy): Bacteria > Pseudomonadota > Gammaproteobacteria > Xanthomonadales > Rhodanobacteraceae > Metallibacterium. Next base: position 3,482 of record JAJYMF010000286.1, read on the forward strand.
GCGCGAGCCGCCGCTGGTGATGACCGGCAACGTGTCGCATCTGCGTCTGGCGTTCGAGCGCTACGCCACCGCCGCGACCTATATCGTGCTGACGGCGGTGATCGCCGTGCCGGTGGTCTGGCTGGGCCTGCGCGGCGGCCTCGATCGCGATCTGGTGCATATCGAGCCGCTGGATGCGCCGGCTCTGGCGCAGGGCCAGCCGGTGGCGCGGCAGTCCGCGCGCGCTGCCGTCAGCACCGTCGCGATCAGCGCGGCAGCCGCGGCGGCCGCCAGCAGCGATCGTCCGTTGCTGGCTTCGATAGCGCCGTTCCCGGCGCTGGAGCCGACGCTGAAGGCCGCGCCCGCCAAGGCGGCGGCGACGGCAGATGCAGGCAGCCACCAACTGCAGATCAGCCTGGCGGCACCGAGCTGGGTCGAGGTCACGAACGCCGACGGCCAGCATCTGGAGTACGCGCTGCTGCCGGCCGGCACCCTGCGCACCTATCGCAGTGCGCAGGCGCTGCAGGTGCGCATCGGCAATGCGGATGCCGCGACCGTCACCCTCGACGGCAAGCCCTATCCGCTCGACGACCATCGCCACGCCAACGTCGCCAGCTTCAGCATCGACGCCCCGCCCGGCCGCGCCTGAGCGGCTTTTTGCGCTATTCTCCGCGCTCCCCGCGCGCGGCTTCCGCATGCGCGCCCTCCCCGTTGCCGGTGATTTGATGGCCTTCGACGCATACGACGATTACGAGCAGGGCGAGCAGGTTCGCCAGTGGCTGCGTGCCAACGCCGCATCCATCCTGGTGGGCATCGTGCTCGGCCTGCTGCTGATTTTCGGTTGGCAGCAGTGGCGCGCGCACCAGCAGCGCTACCGGATGGCGGCGGCCGCGCAGTACCAGGTGCTGC
>JAJYMF010000320.1 GCA_021787175.1 Pseudomonadota bacterium
CGACACGCCATCGCGCGATCCGGCCCATGATCTTGCCGCGCTCGATCCGCGTCATCAGTAAAGCCGTGATTCTGCATTTCTGCTAACCTGCGACGCATGAAAGCCACCCTCACCATCACCAGCCGCGGCGTGGTCACCTTGCCGGCGAAGCTGCGCCAGACGCTGGGCCTCAAGGCCGACGATCAGCTCATTGCCGAAACCGTGCCCGAAGGCTTGCTGCTGCGCCCAGCGGTGACGTTGCCGATCGAGCTCTACACGCCCGGGCGCGAGCGCGAGTTCGATCGCGCCGAGGCCGAACTCGCCAAAGTGCTGGCCGCCAAGCCGGCGCGGAAGCGCCGCGCCCCACCCGCCACCAGACGCTGACGCATCCGCGGCGATGCGGGTGTTCCTCGACGCCAATGTGCTGTTCTCCGCGGCCAAGTCCGATGGCGCGGTGCGCGCACTGCTGCGCCTGCTGCGCGAACGCGGCCACGTATGCTGCGTGGATACCTACGTGGTGACCGAGGTCCGCCGCAATCTTGCGGCCAAAGGGCCACAGGCGCTGCACCTGTTGGACGCACTGCTGGCCGACCTCGAGATGGCTTCGGCCGCCCCGGGCACCGTGGCCTCGGGCGATGTGGATTGGCTGCCCGAGAAAGATCGCCCCGTGCTTGCCGCCGCCATTCGACTGCGCTGCGATGCGCTGGTCACCGGTGATCGCACGCACTTTGGCGCCGGTTACGGCAAAGTGTTCGGCGGCGTCACCGTGCATTCTCCGCGCTCGCTGGCCGAGCACATCCTGGGCTGAGACATGAACGCATCCACCCTCGTCCAGAAGCTCTGGAACTACTGCAACGTGCTGCGCGACGACGGCATGAGCTGCGGCGGCTATCTTTCGACTTTGCTCAGGACGGGTTCCAGGCAGCTAACCTGCCTGAAGTTGGCCGACGAGCGCTCGCGCCCGCCGTACGGCCAGGCGAGTGCCATCCCCGCGCAATGCGCCGGGATGGCACTGCTGACAAACGCTTGTTCCGCGTATGGTCTGATTTTTGCGTGATGGTGACGCGATACGATCCCGCGGGGTTGCAAGGCGAATTCGAGCCCGGCTCGCGTAGCCGGGTATTGCGCAACCTGCTGGGCATCAGGCGGGTTCGGGACATCCACGCAGCCGAGTCCGAGGCGCTGGTGCTGGCACAGCGGCAGGCGCTCGAACACTTTTCCGAGAACCACCGGTTCACGGTGGCGGATGTATGCCTGCTGCACCGCATGTGGCTGGGGCCGATTTATGCCTGGGCCGGAGAGTACCGCTCGGTGAATATTGGCAAGGGCGGCTTTCAGTTTGCCCATGCGCAGCGGGTGCCCGATTTGATGGCCGAGTGGCAGCGTGGTCCGCTTGCGCAGCACACGCCGTGCCGCCTGACGGACCCGACGCAGGTTGCGCGTGCGCTGGCGGTGGTGCACGGGGAACTGATCCTGATTCACCCATTCCGCGAGGGAAATGGTCGCGTGGCGCGATTGCTGGCGCTGCTGATGGGGCTTCAGGCCGGGCTGCCGCCGATGGATTTTTCGCCGCTGGAAGGGCGCGGCAAGGCGGCGTACATCGCCGGCATCCATGCGGCGCTGGACCGTGATTACCAGCCGTTGGCGCTGTTGTTTACCCGGGTTATCGTGCGGACTTGGAAGCGGCACGCTGCTTCCAGCGCTGGGTGAAGGTGTCGGCGTCGCTGATGGAGCCAAGCTTGGCGTTTTGCGTGAACGGCAGGCGAATGCCCTCGACGGCCGATGAGGTCTTTGCCGAGACGAGCAGGGCAGCGTCGGCCTCGGGCCGCGAGCGCAAGAATCGGTTGGACTGCGAAAGCTTCATCGGCCCATGGTACGCCAGCCCGATGACGCGGCCAAGAAATTGGGCGGCAGCTCCAGCTTTTCATTGCCGAGATGAAAGACGCGCAGCCCGCCGTCGAGCCACCCGGGCGGTTGCCGGGCCGGGTGATGGTTTGCGGCCCCAGAAGCCTATGAGTGACGGCTATCGCTCAGCGTGCGCGGAGAAAGGCCGGGAGGGCTTGGCATGCGTTCTCAATTTGGCTACATTTGTTCTCGGAATGAGAACATGAAGACCCTGGCCGGCCAGTTGCTGGGCAGTTCCCGCGCCGCCGTTCTGGCGGTGCTGCTGTTGCGCCCTGATGAATCGTTGCACGTGCGCGAGCTGGCGCGGCTGACGGGCGTGTCGCCGGGCACCTTGCATCGCGAGCTGCGTGCCCTGACCGAGATGGGGCTGTTGCAGCGCCGCGCGGTGGGCCGGCAGGTGTTCTACACCGCGAACCCGTCCAGCCCGGTGTTCGAGGATCTTGCCGGCCTACTGCGCAAGACCGCCGGCCTGGTCGACGTGTTGCGCAGCGCCTTGGCGCCGCTGACCAATCGCATCGAGCGGGCGTTCGTCTACGGCTCGATGGCCTCCGGCCAGACCCACGCGCACAGCGACATTGACGTGATGGTGATCGGCGACCTCGGCTTTGCCGACGTGGTGCTGGCGCTGGCTCCGGCTCAGGAAAGCTTGCGCCGCGAGATCAACCCGACGGTGCTGAGCGCAGCCGACTTCAAGCGCAAGCGCAGACAGGTCGACGGTTTTGTCACCAAGGTGCTCAAGGGACCGACGTTGTGGCTGATGGGGCCGAACGATGAGCCTGGCTAATCTGGCGCGTATCAACCAGTTGAAAGCCCACGTCACGGATGCCGGCGAGGTGCGGCGTCTGCTGGCCGCCGCGCGGCGCAATCTTGCGGACAGTGGCGTGGCTGGCATCAGCGACGAAACCCGCTTCGATGCCGCCTACAAGGTGATCATGCAATGCGCGCTGATCGGGCTGATGGCCCATGGCTATCGCCCTTCCACCACGGTGCCCGGCCACCACCAGACGATGATGCAGACGCTGGAACTGACGCTGGCGGTGCCCAAGTCGGCGTGGCTGGTGCTGGATGCGCTGCGCAAGAAACGTAACATCAACGACTACTCCGGCGACCCGATCGAGCCCGAGTCGGTGCGCGAATGCATCCATCAGGCCGAGGCCATGCTGGCGCGCGTGCAGGACTGGTTGCGGACGCAGCGGCCGGATCTTCTGGACGCTGCGCGCTGATGCGTCGCCTGCGACATCCGGCCATGAACGACACACCGCAAGTTGGCGTTCACGATGTGAACAGTCACGATGGTTCTTGCACCGAACCTCCCGCCCTCTCGCGCGACGCCTGACATGAACGCATCCACCCTCGTCCAGAAGCTCTGGAACTACTGCAACGTGCTGCGCGACGACGGCATGGGCTACGGCGACTACGTCGAGCAGCTCACGTTCCTGCTGTTCCTGAAGATGGCCGACGAGCGCACGCAGCCGCCGTACCGCCAGAAAAGCATCGTCCCGGCCGCGTATGCCTGGCCGACGCTGGTGGCGCGGGACGGTGACGAGCTGTTCGATCACTACCGCCACGTGCTGGAAGCGCTGGGCCAGCAGAAGGGCGCCCTGGGCCTGATCTTCGGCAAGGCGCAGAACAAGTTCCAGGACCCGGCCAAGCTGCGCCGCGTGATCGTGGACCTGATCGACAAGGAAAACTGGTCGGCGCTGGGTGTGGACGTGAAAGGCGATGCCTACGAGGGTCTGCTGGAGAAGAACGCGCAGGACCTGAAGAGCGGCGCCGGCCAGTACTTCACCCCGCGCGCGCTGATCCAGGCCATGGTCGACTGCATCGCGCCCAAGCCCGATGAATACGTCTGCGATCCGGCCTGCGGCACCGGCGGCTTCCTGTTCACCGCGTACAACTACGTGATCGCGCGCCACCCCAACCTGACGCGCGCGCAGAAGCAGCATCTGCGCGAGGACGCCTTCAACGGCGTCGAGCTGGTGCAGGCCACGGCGCGGGTGTGCGCGATGAACCTGCTGCTGCACGGCATCGGCTCGGAAACCAGCGTGCCGGTGCAGGTGGCCGATGCGCTGGCGAGCGACCCCGGCGAGCGCTACGACGTGGTGCTGGCCAATCCGCCGTTCGGCAAGAAGTCCAGCACGATGATCGTCGGCGAGGACGGCCGCACGACCTCCGAGAAGGAGATCATCGAGCGCGATGACTTCTGGGCGACCACATCCAACAAGCAGCTCAACTTCGTGCAGCACATCAAGACGCTGCTCGACATCCACGGTCGCGCCGCCGTGGTCGTGCCCGACAACGTGCTGTTCGAGGGCGGCGCCGGCGAGACCATCCGCCGCAAGCTGCTGCACGAGTGCGAGGTGCACACGCTGCTGCGCCTGCCCACCGGCCTGTTCTACGCCCAGGGCGTCAAGGCGAACGTGCTGTTCTTTGACAAGAAGCCGGCGTCGGAGACG
>JAJYMF010000207.1 GCA_021787175.1 Pseudomonadota bacterium
CTCCGACACGAAGCCGTTCAGCGGCGGCAGCGCCGCCATGCCCATGCAGCCGATCAGGAAAAACAGCCCGGTGCGCGGCATGCGCCGCTGCAGGCCACCCAGACGCTCGAGGTTGCGCTCGTGCGCGCCGTGCAGCACCGCGCCGGCGCCGAGAAACAGCAGGCCTTTCAGCAGCGCGTGATTGAGCGCCTGGTACAGCGCCGCCAGCAGCGCCAGCGCGGCCAGTTCGGGGTGCCCGCTGCCGAGGAAGATCAGCGCCAGGCCCAGCGCCAGGAACACGATGCCGAGATTCTCGACCGACGAATAGGCCAGCAGGCGCTTGAGGTCGGTCTGCTGCAGCGCGAACAGCACGCCGACCACCGCGGTCGCGGCGCCCGCCAGCACCAGGGTCACGCCCCAGCCCCACTGCGGCGGGCCGAGCAGCTCGAACACCACGCGCATGAAGCCGTAGACCGCGACCTTGAGCATGACCGCCGACATCAGCGCCGAGATGTGCGAGGGCGCAGCCGGATGCGCTTCCGGCAGCCACAGATGCAGCGGCAGCAGACCGGCCTTGGTGCCGAAACCCACCAGTGCCAGCACAAACGCGACCGAGGCCCACAGCGCATCCGGCGGATGCGAGCGCATGACCGCAAACGCGAAACTGCCGCCGCGGGCGGCCAGCACGCCGAAGGCGAGCAGAATCGCCAGCCCGGCGATATGCGCCATCAGCAGATACAGAAAGGCGGCGCGGCGATGCTCGGCGATCTCGTGCTGGAACGTCACCAGAAAATACGACGCCAGCGACATCAGCTCCCACGCCACCATGAACAGGAACGCGTCGTCGGCCAGCAGCACGCCCAGCATGCCGGTCACGAACAGCCCGGTGAACACGCCCAGCGCGGCCAGTGAGTCGCGACCGTTGCGAAAGACGCGCGTGTAGCCCGGCCCGTAGATCGCCACCGGCACCAGCACCGCGCCGAGGATCAGCAGGAACACGCCGCTCAGCGGATCGAGACGCACGTGCCAGGGCAGCCACGGCAGGCCCAGCGGCAGGATCGCGGTCGTCGTGCTGGCGCCGGCGAGCGCCATGATCCCAGCCGCCAGCGCCGCCACGCCGCACACGGCCAGCAGCGGAAACGCCAGCCACGACAGCGTGCGCGGCCAGCGCGCGGCGAGCAGGCCGCTGGCTGCCGAGGCCAGCGCCGCGACCACGGCCGCGCCGGCCAGCGACAACGCCAGCGGCCCCGCGCTCACGCACGTGACTCCTGCGGCGGTGCTTTCAGGCGCACGCCGCGCCCGCCTCCGGCACTGGGCTGACCCTCGCCCAGCAGGATCACGCCGGCCCGCTCCAGCGCATCGATCAGCTTGACCAGCGAATCGACGTTGCCGCGCACCGTGCCGTCGCTGGCCTCCATGCGCTGGATGGTCGGCAGCGACAGCCCGCTGCGCTCGGCCAGCTCGCGCTGGTCGAGACCGAGCAGGGCACGCGCGGCGCGCAGTTGGGCGGCAGTGATCATTCGTGAAGTATCATGATAAAAACATCATAAGTAATATATTAAACATCATTCAAGCCTGCAAGCCAGCGGCACGAGGACGACCCGCTGCAGCCGCATTCCGGGGCGCGACCGCTGTGGTTTCGGGATGCCGTCGATGCGACCCTGCGCGGATGGACAGTCGTCGGCCCTCGTCATGAAAACCCTCCCGGATCGCCGCAGCATCCGCCGCATCCTGATCCTCAAGTGGAGCGCGCTGGGCGATGTGGCCCTGGCCAGCGCGATCATGGAAGACATCCGCCGCGCCTTTCCGCAGGCACGGATCGATCTCGACACATTGCCGGCCGCGGCCAGTCTGTTCGCGCACGACCCGCGCTTCGCGCGCGTGCTGACGATCGACTCGCGTGCGCGCGGGCAGCGTCTGCGCATGATCAGGACTTGGCTGCGCAGCGTCCGCGCGGGCCGCTACGACCTGCTGATCGACCTGCAGGGCAGCGACCACACGCGCGGTCTGGTCGCGCTGGCGTGGCTGGCCGGCTGCGGCATCCGCCATCTCTGGGGCCTGCGGCCGGGCTGGCCGTACACGCTGGCGCCGCGCGGACTGCCTCGCGATGCGTACGCGGTCACCCGCATGCGCGCCCTGCTGGCCTGCGCCGACATTGCGGCGACGACCGCGCGGCCGGTCCTGCATCCCTCGCCCGCCGAGACCGCGCAGGCGCAGCGACTGCTGCGCGATCACGGATTGCTGTCCGCGCGGTTTGCCGTCCTGCTGCCGGGTTCGCAGGCGGCCGGCTGGCTCAAGCGCTGGGGCGCCGCGCGCTACGCGGAGCTGGCCGGCCTGCTGCTCGCGCGCGATCTCGAACGCATCGTCGTGATCGGCGGACCCGACGAGCGCGACGAGTGCGCGGCCCTCGTCGCGGCCATCAACCAGCATCGCCCGGATGCGGCGATCGAGCTGACGACGCTGAGCCTGCTGCAAATCGTGCCGGTCTGCGCGGCCGCGACCCTGATCGTCGCCAACGACACCGGCACGGCGCACATCGCCGCCGCGGCCGGCACGCCGCTGCTGGTGATCTGCGGCCCCACCGATCCGCAACGGGTCAAGCCGCTGGGCCCGCAGGTGCGTGCGGTGCAGGCGGATTTCGACTGCCTCAACTGCTACGGCAAACGCTGCCGGCTGGGCGCGGCGGCGCAGTGTCTGGAGCCCGTCACTCCCGCGCGGGTCGCATCCTTGCTGCTGGACGCATCGCCGATCGCACCGGGCCTGCGGGTCTACTGATGCGGACACGGACCCGCGGCGAGACCGCATCGTGCCGCGCCTGCGCACGCGATCGGTCAGGCAACGCAACGACGTTTACAGGATAATCGCCGGTCTTCCATCGCGCCCGGCCGTACTCCATGACTGATTTCCTGCACCGCCTGCCCGAATTCTCCAGCCAGCATGCGCTGCTCGTCGCGGCCTTCGTCGGCTTGTTGCTGGCATTGATTGGCACCGAGGTGCTGCGCCTGATGCGCGGCTGGAAGGAAATCACCCCGGCGACGCTGACGCACCTGATCAACCGCCAGAACGCGCTGCTGATCGACGTCTCGCCGCGCGCGGATTTCGAGAAGGCGCACATCCCCGGCGCGCGCCACGTGGCGATGGCGCAGTTCGATCCCGAGCACAAGGATCTGGCCAAGGTGAAGGATCTGCCGATCGCGGTCTACTGCCGCAGCGGCGTGACCTCGGCCAAGGCCGCGGCGCGGCTGGTCAAGGCCGGCTTCAAGCAGGTGCACAGCCTGGGCGGCGGCATCGGCGCCTGGCAGCAGGCCGATCTGCCGGTGGCGCGCGGCAAGGACTAATGCGCAGCCTCTTCCTGCCGGATTGTGTTCCATTGATGCGATGAGTAGCCCGGATGGAGCCTCGTGAGAGGCGCAATCCGGGGCTTGTCGAAACATCATTCCCGGATTCCTCCGCGCTGCATCCGGGCTGCGCGGTTCTCGTGTCTTGATCGCGAACGGGCATCAGGCCTTCTTGGTGTCCTGCTCGGCCGCCTGCGCCGCCCGCACGGCGGGGCGCGCCTCCATGCGCTGCATGTAGCGCACCAGTGCCGGCCACGGCGCCAGATCGATGCCGACGAAGCGCGTCCACACCAGCACGGTGTAGAGATAGGCATCGGCCACGCTGAAGCCGCCGGCCAGCAGACAGTCCTGCTTGCCGAGCACCGCGCTGACCTCGGTGAAGCGGCCGCCCAGCTTCTCGATCTGCTGCTGCTTCACGGCGTCCGGCGTGGCCGGATTGAACAGCGGGCTGAACTGCTTGTGCAGTTCGGTGGAGATGAAGTTCAGCCATTCCTGCAGCTGGTAGCGCTCGAAACTGCCGTTGGCCGGCGCCAGACCCGCCTCGGGTTTGCGGTCGGCGAGGTACTGCACGATCGCCGGGCCTTCGGTGAGGATGCGGCCGTCGTCGAGCTCCAGCGTCGGCACGTAGCCCTTGGGATTGATCGCGCGGAAATCGCGGCCGTCACTGGTGGCCTTGCTGCGCAGGTCGACCTGGACCAGATCGAACGGCAGGCCCAGCTCGCGCAGCACGATGTGCGGCGAGAACGAGCAGGCGCCGGGAGAAAAATAGAGCTTCATGGCAACTCCTTGCGGGACAGGGGATTGGGGGACCGAGGGAACATCGTGCAGGCCGCCATGGTGACGCCGGTGGTGACGCTCGTCGAGCGCATCCGGCGCAATGCCGTGTGCACGCCGCGGCAACAGTGCCGCGGAGACGATGTCCAAACCGGCTGTGACCGGCCCTACGGAAGGTCTGAACAAGTTCAGACCTTCCTCAAGCCATGGATGGCTTGTCGCGCATCGAGC
>JAJYMF010000293.1 GCA_021787175.1 Pseudomonadota bacterium
CCGATCTTGGCCGGCGCGGGCCGCACGCATTTCGCCGGACCGGCGCGCGTGTTCGAGAACGAGTCCGCGGCCTTCGCCGCCGTGCAGGCCGGCGCGATTCGCGCCGGTGACGTGGTGGTGATCCGCAACGAAGGCCCGGCCGGCGGCCCCGGCATGCGCGAGATGCTGGCGGTGACCGCGGCGCTGGTGGGGCGTGGTCTCGGCGGCGAGGTCGCGCTGATCACCGACGGCCGCTTCAGCGGCGCCACGCACGGCGTGATGGTCGGCCACATCGCGCCGGAAGCCGCGCGTGGCGGCCCGATCGCGCTGCTGCGCGAGGGCGACCCGGTCGTCATCGATGCCGACACCCGGCGTATCGATGGCCCCGAGGATCTCGAATCGCGGCGCGCCGCGTGGATCCCGCGCGAGCCACCCGTGCGCCACGGCGCGCTGGCCAAGTACGCCTGCCTGGTCAGTTCGGCCTCGCGCGGCGCGGTGACCGAGCCCTGTTGATCAACCCATCCCCAATGCATCCACGGAGACTTTCATGACCTCGATCCAGGCAACGCTTGATCCGCTCAAGGGCCAGCACATCGGCGTACTCGGTTACGGCAGCCAGGGCCGCGCGCACGCGCTCAACCTGCGCGATTCCGGCCTTGATGTGCGCGTCGGCCTGCGTCCCGGCGGTGCCACCACGGCGCAGGCGCGCGCCGACGGATTCAAGGTGGCCGCCCCGGCCGAAGTGGTCAGCGGCAGCGACCTGGTCGCCGTGCTCACCCCGGACATGGTGCAGCCGCAGCTCTATCGCGAGGCGATCGCGCCGCACCTGCATCGCGGCGGCACGCTGCTGTTCGCGCACGGGCTCAACGTGCACTTCGGCATGATCGAACCGCGATCCGACATCGACGTGGTACTGGTGGCGCCCAAGGGCCCCGGTGCGCTGGTGCGGCGCGAATACGAACGCGGTGCCGGCGTGCCCTGCCTGTTCGCGGTACACCAGGACGTCAGCGGCCATGCGCGCGAGCGCGTGCTGGCTTACGCCGCGGGCATCGGCGGCGCGCGCACGCAGCTGATCGAGACCTCGTTTCGCGAGGAAACCGAGACCGACCTTTTTGGCGAGCAGGCGGTACTCTGCGGCGGAGCCACCGAATTGGTGCTGCAGGGCTTCGAGACCCTGGTCGAGGCCGGCTACCAGCCCGAAGTGGCTTATTACGAGTGCATGCACGAGCTGAAGCTGATCGTCGATCTGCTCTACGAAGGCGGCCTCGCGCAGATGCACAAGTACGTCTCGGAGACTGCGCAATACGGCGATCTGACCCGCGGCCCGCGTGTGATCAACAGCGAGACGCGCGCGCGCATGCGCGAGGTGCTGGCCGAGATCCGCGATGGCCGCTTCGCACGTGAATGGGTGGCCGAGTACGCCGCCGGCAACGGCCACTATCACGCCCTCAAGCAGCGCGATCTCGAGCATCCGATCGAAAAGGTCGGCGCCGCGCTGCGCGCGCAGATGGGCTGGCTGTCGGCGGACAAGAGCACTGGAAGCGCCGTCGCAGGCGCAACCAGGACGGCGGCCCGAAGCACGGGCACGGGTGGCTGAGATGGCCGATTCCGGTGTGATCGAAGCCGCCGTGCGCAGCGGCGCGCAATGGCTGGTGGCGGCGCTGGAAGCCGAGGGCGTCGACACGATCTTCGGCTATCCCGGCGGCGCGATCATGCCGGTGTACGACGCGCTGGTGGACAGCCGGCTGCGTCATATCCTGGTGCGCCACGAGCAGGCGGCGGCGCTGGCCGCCGACGGCTATGCGCGTGCGAGCGGCCGCATCGGCGTGTGCCTCGCCACCTCGGGCCCCGGCGCCACCAATCTGCTGACCGGTATCGCCAACGCATATCTGGATTCGGTGCCGCTGCTGGCGATCACCGGCCAGGTCGCCAGCGGGCTGATGGGTACCGATGCGTTTCAGGAAGTCGATATCTTCGGCATGAGCCTGCCGGTGGTGAAACACAGCTTCATCGTGCGCCGCGCCGAGGACGTGATCGCAGTGGTGCACGAGGCCTGCGCGATCGCGCGCAGCGGCCGGCCCGGACCGGTGCTGATCGACCTGCCCAAGGATGTGGCACAGTCGCGCTCGGCGGCGCAGCCCGCGCAACGCCACGCCACCCCGGCGCCGGTCATTCCCGACGCCGCCACGCTGACGGCCGCCGTCGCGCTGCTCGCGCGGTCCGAACGGCCCCTGTTGTACATCGGCGGCGGCGTCGGCATCGCGCGCGCCGAAGCGGCGCTGCGCGCATTCATCGCCACCACCGGCATGCCTTCGGTCTGCACCCTCAAGGCGCTGGGCGCCGCCGGGCCGTCCGCGTCGCACCATCTCGGGATGCTCGGCATGCACGGCAGCCCGGCGGCCAACCACGCGGTGCAGTCCTGCGACCTGCTGATCGTGGTCGGCGCGCGTTTCGACGATCGTGCCACCGGCAAGCTCGACACCTTCGCGCCGGGCGCGCGCGTGGTCCACATCGACGCCGATGCGGCCGAGATCGGCAAGCTGCGCGCGGCCGACATCGGCCTCGCCGGCGATCTGTCGCTGGCACTCGCGGCGCTGGAGCAGCCGCTCGATATCCATGCGTGGCGCGAGCACTGCTCCGCGCTGGAGTCGCTGTATCGCAACCGCTATGACGCTCCCGGCACGGACATCTATGCGCCCGCGCTGCTGCGCGAGCTGTCGCTGGCGGCGGGTGATCAGACCATCGTCAGCTGCGACGTCGGCCAGCACCAGATGTGGGTGGCGCAGCACTGGCGGATCCAGGCGATCCACGCGCACCTGACCAGCGGCGGGCTGGGTGCGATGGGCTACGGCGTGCCCGCCGCGCTGGGCGCGCAGCTGGCCAGACCGGAGTCCCGCGTGATCTGCGTCACCGGCGACGGCTCGATCATGATGAACATCCAGGAGCTGGCCACGCTGCGGCGCTACGCGATCCCGGTCAAGATCGTGCTGCTGGACAACGCCTGCCTGGGCATGGTGCGGCAATGGCAGGAACTGTTCTTCGCCGAGCGCTACAGCGAAGTGGACCTGTCGGACAATCCCGACTTCGTCGCCCTCGCCCGGGCCTTCGGCATCGAAGCCTTCGGCATCGAGCGCCGCGAGCAGGTGCCGGACGCGATCCGGCGCCTGCTGGACACTCCGGGACCGGTGCTCTGCCACGTACGCATCGATCCGCGCGCCAACGTCTGGCCGCTGGTACCGCCGGGCAAGTCGAACGGCGAGATGATGGACTCGGCAGCATGATCCACCACTTCGAGATCCTGCTGAGGGACGCCGAGGGCGCCTTGCAGCGGTTGCTGGGAACCACGGAACGGCGTGGTTTCCGGGTGGTCGCGCTGCACGCGCAGGCGGGGCCCGGCACCATCTGCCGGGTTGAACTCACCGTCGACGGCACGCGTGATGCCGGACTCCTCGGCCGCCAGCTGGAGCGCCTGCAGGAGGTGCAGGCCGCGACGATTATGGACTGATCCTCGGCAAACCCCGATCGGGCTTTCCTGAAGCGGCAAGAGGCCTGTCGGGCAGAGGCATGCCGCGGCTACACGGGCTTCACCGCGCCGGCGGCGTCGCCCCGCTGAAACGGATCGGCGTGGCGCCCTTGATCGCGCCGACGTGGGCGCGGTCGGAGACGTAGAGCTTGACCGTTCGCCGGAAGTCGAGCGTGCCGTCGACGGTGGCTCCGGGGCCGATCACCACTCTGGGCACGCTGCTCCAGAAGTGGAACAGGCTCCAGCCGCTTTCCCTGTCGACGATCAGGCCGCCCTTGACCACGCTGCCGGCGCCGATGTCGATGTCGCCGGAGACGGTGCGCAGGCCGCCGCCGACGGCGGCACCCGTCAGCCGGATCGCACCGTTGACGTTGCCGACATCGCCGCTGACGTGCGCGCCCTGCGCCAGAGTGATCGCGCCGTTGACGGTGCTGAGCCCCCCGGCGACCGCAGCGCCCGCGCCGAGGCTGACGCCGCCGTTGACGGTGCTCACCGTCGTGGACCCGTCGTAGGGGCGCTCCTTCGCGAGGCCGCCGAAGAGGAGGATCGACGCGCCGGGCGAGAGGCGGTTCCCCAGCACGTGGACGACCTCGGAGTACCCGACGAGCTTGAGCGTGACCAATCTGAGCGCCCGCAGCCGGTCGTAGTCCGCGATCCGGTTGACGTCGCGCTCGATGGCGGCGATGACGAGGCGGTGCACCGCCCCGATCGGCTCGAGGGCGGCCCGGATGGACTCGGGCGCCGCGAGGTCGACGCCTATCCCCCGCACGCGGTCGCCGATCTCGGCCGCCACGTCCTGGGCACGTCGCGCGTCCCG
>JAJYMF010000251.1 GCA_021787175.1 Pseudomonadota bacterium
CACCCAGGCGGCGCGGCTGAAGGTCGCCCTGGGTGTGCCGCACATCTCCACCGGCGATCTGCTGCGTGCGGCGGTGGCGGCCGGCACGCCGCTGGGGCTCAAGGCCAAGGCGGTGATGGAAGCCGGACAGCTGGTCTCCGACGCCATCGTGCTCGGCATGCTCGAGCAGCGCCTGGCGCAGGCGGACGCGCGGGCCGGTTTCATCCTCGACGGCTATCCGCGCAACCTCGCCCAGGTGCAGGCGCTGGACGATCTGCTGGCGCGTCTCGGCCAGCCGCTGGATGCGGTGATCAAGCTGCAGGTGCCGAGCGAGGTGATTGTCGGTCGCACCGAGCTGCGCTACACGGCCGAAGGCCGCGCCGACGACCATCCCGACACCGTGCGCAAACGGCTGGCGGTCTACGCCGAGCAGACCGCGCCGGTCGCCGAGTACTACGCCCGCGCCGGCACCCTGCGCATCGTCGACGGGGTCGGCAGCCTCGACGAGGTGTTCGCGCGCATCCTCGCCGCCCTGTCGCCGGCGGTCGCCGCGTCCGCGTCGCGCTGAAGCGGGCGCGCATGCGCATCCACATCCTCGGCATCTGCGGCACCTTCATGGGCGGCGTCGCCGCGCTGGCGCGCGAGCTGGGCCTCGACGTCGAGGGTTCCGACGCCAACGTCTATCCGCCGATGAGCACCCAGCTCGAGGCGCTGGGGATCGCGCTCAAGTCCGGCTACCGTGCCGAACACCTGCAGCCGCCGCCGGATCGCGTCGTGGTCGGCAACGCGCTGTCGCGCGGCAATCCGGCGATCGAGTATCTGCTCGATGCCGGGCTCGACTACGTTTCCGGACCGCAGTGGCTGGGCGAGACGGTGCTGTGCGGGCGGGACGTGCTGGCGGTGGCCGGCACCCACGGCAAGACCACCACCAGCAGTCTGCTGGCGTATCTGCTCGATTCTGCGGGGCTGGCGCCGGGATTCCTGATCGGCGGCGTGCCGGCCAACTTCGGCGTCTCCGCGCGACTCGGCGACGGCGCACCTTTCGTGATCGAGGCCGACGAGTACGACACGGCCTTTTTCGACAAGCGCTCCAAGTTCGTGCATTACCGGCCGCGCATCGCCGTGCTCAACAACCTCGAGTACGACCACGCCGACATCTTTCCCGACGTGGCCGCGATCCAGCGCCAGTTCCATCACCTCGTGCGCACGGTGCCGGGCCATGGCCGCCTGATCGTCAACGCCGAGGACGCGCGTCTGGCCGAAGTGCTGGCGATGGGCTGCTGGACGCCGGTGGAGACCTTCGGCATCGAGGCCGGCGATTGGCGCGCGCGACTGATCGCCGCCGACGGCTCGGCCTTCGCCGTCCGTCGCGGCGACGTCATGCTGGGCGAGGTGCACTGGAATCTGCTCGGTCGCCACAACGTGATGAATGCGCTCGCCGCGCTGGCTGCCGCTACCGCCGCGGGCGCCGATCCAGTCGCGCTGCTGCCGGCGTTCGCCGGCTTCGAGAACGTCAGGCGCCGCATGGAGCTGATCGGCGAGCGCGGCGGCGTGCGCGTCTACGACGACTTCGCCCATCACCCGACCGCGATCGCGACCACGCTCGCCGGCCTGCGCGCCAGGATCGGCCCCGGGCGGATCGTGATCGCGCTGGAGCCGCGATCCAACTCGATGCGCGCCGGTGCGCACGCCGAGGGACTGGCGCCGGCGCTCGCCGACGCCGATGCCGTCGTGCTGCTGGCACGTCCCGAGCTGGCCTGGGACACCGCGCCGCTGATCGCCGCGCTGGGCGGGCGCGGCACCGCCGTGCCCGGCGTCGATGCGCTGCTGGCTGCGCTCGCCGCGCAGACGCGATCCGGCGACCACGTCGTGTTCATGTCCAACGGCGGCTTCGAGGGCGCGCCGCGCCGGTTCGCGGCGGGTCTGTAACCCCGGTCGCTACGCACCGGCCTTCGCTCGCGGCGGATCGAAGCTGAGCGGGCTGTCGATCCAGTGCCGTCGCGCGGCCGTCCAGGCACCGATCGCAAAACCCCAGGTCAGCACCAGCGTCGGCGCGCCGCCCCACAGCGGACCGAAGCGGGTCAGCAGCGCATAACCGGTCCAGTAAGCGCCCAGCTGGCCAAACACGGTGATGATGGTCACCACCGTGCGCAGGATGACGTTGCCCGGCAAATTCAGATACAGCGCCAGCGTACCCAGCGCCAGCGGCGGCGCCAGGATCGCGGTGGTCGTCAGCACCTGCAGCCACTGCGCGCGATCGATCAGCAGCGCGGCCAGCGTGGTGTAGACGAAGGCGCTGAGGATGGCGCCCGGCAGCACGCCGAGAAAGCTGTCGACCAGGCTGGTCTTGAAATCGGCGCGAGTCTGCGGTGCCAGCGTGAAGTACAGCTCGACCAGGCTCGGCTGCAGCCTGGGCATGCCGGCGCCGACGGTGTTGAGGCCGGTCATGGCGAAAAAGGTGGCGTAGCCGGCGACCATGCCCAATTGCGCGCCGTGGCCGAGGGCCAGCGCATAGATCGTGACGAAGATGCCGAACAGCAGCCAGCGCACCAGCCAGCCGCGCGGCTGCTCGGCCGGCAGCAGCAGCGTGCGCAGCAGGGTGCGCTCGCGCGCCGGTGAGGGTGCGGCGTGATAGCGGGCGGCCATCCGCTTGAGCCGCGTGCCCGCGCCTTCGACTGACCAGTCGTAGAGCCTGCGTACCAGCCTGCTGCGCGGTGCGGTGGGGGTGCCGCTGCCGCCGCTGCGTCGCATCGGGTCGGGCGCGGCCAGCGGCGACTCGGGCAAGGACGGATCGCCGGCCGGAAACAGCCGCTGCCAGGTCAGGCGCAACAGCAACGCGGCCAGCAGCAGTCCGGTCAGCGGCAGCCACGCGCTGGTCAGCACCGGTTCCAGCGCCAGCCACAGCGACGGCGGCACGAAGCGTGCGCCGACGATCAGTACCCAAATCCACAATCCGCTGCGCGAGCCGCTGGCCGAGAGCACCGCCCAGGCTGCGCCGACCGCGCCGACGCCCAGCACCATCCACGCCGGGCGCAAGCCATAGAGCACGGCGACGATCAGGCAGGGCGCGAGCCAGAACAGCAGCGCCCAGGCCGCGCCGGCTTGCGCCAGCGCGTGGGTGAAGTCCGGCAGCAGCAGGGTCTCCTTGCGCGCGATGCCCTTCAGCGCCGCGCCGGCCAGCAGCCACAGGAACCAAAAGCTGATGCCGGCGAAGATCAGCACGATTTCGGGATGCGGGTGCTGCCCGACTGCCGAAAGCACGCCGCCGAAGCCGATCAGGATCGCGATCGCAACGATCGCCCACGGCGCGATGCGCAGCGGCAGCAGCACCAGCTTCAGCACGGCTCTCATGCCAGTTCCACGAACAGGTCTTCGAGATCGAGAGGCGCCAGTTCCACGCTCGCCTGCTCGCGTGCGGCAAGAGCGTCCAGCGCGGTCCGCACGGCATCGTCGCCGGCATCGATGACGTACACGGCGTGCTGCGCGTCGATCCGCGCGCCCAGCGCACCGGCCAGCGGCGGTGCCAGCACGAAGCCCTGCGCGCGCGTCAGCACGGCGCGGCGAAAGCGCGCACGGATCTCGGCCAGTGCACGCGTCAGCACGATCTTGCCGCCGCGCAGCAGGGCGATGTCGGCGTCCACGCGCTCCAGGTCGGTGGTGATGTGCGTGGAGAAGAGCACCGTCTTGCCCGGCCGTCGCACCAGCGGCAGCAGGGTGGCGAGAAAGTCGCGGCGCGCGATCGGATCGAGGCTGGCGACAGGTTCGTCCAGCACCAGCAGGTCGGGGTCGGGCGCCAGCGCGCGCACGATGGCCAGCAGCTGCCGCTGGCCCTGCGACAGCGCGGCGATCTTCCTTCTGCGATCGAGCTGCCAGGTGCCCAGCAGGCGCTCGACCAGCGCCGCGTCCCAGCGCCGGTAGAACGCGGCGGTGAAGTCGAGGAAGGCGTCGATGCGCATCCACGGGAACAGGTCGAAGCTCTGCGGCACGAAGCCGATGCGGTGCAGGCGCCGGCCGCGCGGTTCGTCCATCGGTTCGCCCAGCATCTCGATGCTGCCGGCGTCGATCGGCGACAGGCCCAGCAGACAGCGCAGCAGGGTGGTCTTGCCGGCGCCGTTGCGGCCGAGCAGGCCGATCACGCGGCCTTCCGGCACGACCCAGTCGAGATCCTGCAGCACGGCGCGGCCATCGAAGCTCTTGCGCAGCCCGCGCGCCCTCATTGCGGTGGCACCGGCATCGTCGTCCCTGATCGTCGCGCGCGCGGCCTCGTGCAGTGTGTCCATGCGATGTCTCCCTGGTCCTGCCGCCGAGATTAGCAAAGCCGCGCGGCGCGTCCCGT
>JAJYMF010000424.1 GCA_021787175.1 Pseudomonadota bacterium
GGCCAGCGCGTAGACCCGGCCGTCGCCGCAGTGGGTGAAGCCGTTGAGCGGAAAGTCGACACGGCCGCCCGGGGGCCGCCACAGCACCTGCACGGCCAGACTGTGCGGCGCC
This sequence comes from Pseudomonadota bacterium, assembly GCA_021787175.1. Lineage (GTDB taxonomy): Bacteria > Pseudomonadota > Gammaproteobacteria > Xanthomonadales > Rhodanobacteraceae > Metallibacterium. The sequence continues at coordinate 113 of JAJYMF010000424.1, forward strand.
AGCATGGCGATGCCGCGCGAGCTGCCGATCAGCAGGGGCGCCGCGCCGCCGCCGCTCAGCGAGGTGGTGTAGCCGACGGCGTCGCGCAGCGCCGCGGGCAGCGGCAGGGCGCGGTTGGCCACCGGATCGAACAGCGTCAGCTCGCCGTTGCGCGTGGCCACCCACAGGCGCCCGGCGTCGGCATCGGCGATGGCCAGCGCACCGATGCCGGGCAGGCTGTCGGCGCGGGCCGGGTCACGCTGGTAGCGGCGCAGGCGATAGCCGTCCCAGCGATGCAGCGCGCCGCTGGTGCCGAACCACATGAAGCCCTGCGCATCGCGGTGGATGGCATACACGGTGTGCTGGGCAAGGCCGGCATCGGCGCCGATCGTCTCGAAGTAGTAGTCGCGCGTGTAGGCGCCGGCCGTCGCTTCGTCGCTGGCCCACAGCACCAGGCACAGCGCCGCTGCTGCCAGCAGACGGGACAGGCGAGAGCGGCAGCGTGGTGTTCGCAGCATCGGGCGGGCCAGAGCGATCCCCTCCGCAGTGTAGGCAAACCCGCTGTCCCCAGCCAGCAGCAGCGTCGCGCATCCGCAGCCTTGGCGCTGATGCGCCGCAACGGCGCTGCTAAACTGCTCTCGCCTTCGCGGAGCCGCCGATGTCGAGTCCCTCGCCCAGCCATGCCGAACTCGCCGCCGTGCTGACGCGACTGGCCTGCGCCGCCGGCGCCAGCGACCTGCACGGCAGCCTGATCGGCTATCTGTGCGCGGGCGGCATGCCGCAGGCCGATGGCCTTCTGGAGCGACTCGAAAGCGCGGGCGACCACGTCGCCGATGCCGAGGCGATCGGCATATTCGAGGAGCTGATCGAACAGGCGCAGGCGCAGCTCGACGACCCCGAACTCGGCTTCATGCCGCTGCTGCCGCCGGCCGAACAGCCGCTGCCGCAGCGCGCCGAGGCGCTGCGCGACTGGTGCCGCGGCTTTCTCGGCGGACTGGGTCTCGGCGGACTCGCCGGCGGCGTGACGCTGTCCGCGGGGGGCAGCGAGATCCTCGGCGACTTCGGCGCGATCGCCGCCGCACGCTTCGACTACGCCGCCGACGACGAGGAGGACGAGAACGCGCTGGCCGAGGTGCTGGAGTTCGTGCGCGTCGGCGCCCTGCTGCTGCACGCCGAACTCGGCGCGCTGGCGCGCGGCGACGATTCACTGCACTGAGCCGATGATCGCGCGCAGCGAATACACCCGCCGCCGGCGCGAACTGATGCGCATGGCCGGCAGCGACGCCGCGGTGGTGGTCGCCGCCGCACCCGAGCGCATGCGCAATGCCGATGCCGCCTATCCGTACCGGCAGGATTCCGACTTCCACTACCTCAGCGGCTTTGCCGAGACCGACGCCGTGCTGGCACTGCTGCCGGGCCGCGCGCACGGACAAGCCGTGCTGTTCTGCCGCGAGCGCGACGCCGAGCAGGAGCGCTGGCACGGCCCGCGCGTCGGCACCGAGGGCGCGGTGGCGAGCTACGGCATGGACGACGCCTTTCCGATCGACGACATCGACGACATCCTGCCCGGCATGCTGGAGGGCCGCACACGCCTGTACTGCCACTTCGGCCGCGAGCCCGAGTTCGACGCCCGCCTGCTGTCCTGGATGCGGCGCCTGCGCGCGGCGCGCGGCGGCGGCGTCGTGCCCAAGGAGCTGATGGCGCTCGGCCACCTGCTGCACGAGCAGCGTCTGTACAAATCGCCGTCCGAACTGAAAGCGCTGCGGCGCGCCGCCGACATAGCCGCCGAGGCGCACCACGCGGCGATGCGCGCGACGCGGCCGGGCGCCGCCGAATACGAGGTCGCGGCCGAGCTGCTGCGCGTGCTGCACGCGCACGGCGCGGTGCCGTCGTACCCGCCGATCGTCGCCGCCGGCGCCAACGCCTGCGTGCTGCATTACGCCGCCAATCGCGCGCGCATGGCCGCCGGCGACCTGCTGCTGCTCGACGCCGGCGCCGAATGGGAGTGCTACGCCTCCGACATCACCCGCACCTGGCCGGTCGGCGGCCGCTACAGCCGCGCCCAGCGCGCGCTCTACGACGTGGTGCTGGCGGCGCAGCAGGCGGCGATCGCCGAGGTGCGTCCGGGACGGCCATGGAGCGCCTGCCACGACGCCGCAGTGCGGGTGATCGCCACCGGCCTGTGCGATCTCGGCCTGCTGCCGGGCGATCCGGACGCGGCGGTCGAGAGCGGCGCCTACCGGCGCTTTTTCATGCACAAGACCGGACACTGGCTGGGCCTCGACGTGCACGACGTCGGCGACTACCGCGTCGACGGCGAGTCGCGCCTGCTGGAACCCGGCATGGTGGTCACGGTCGAACCGGGACTGTACGTGCCCGCCGACGCCGACGACGTGCCGGCGCGCTTCCGCGGCATCGGCATCCGCATCGAGGACGACGTGGCGGTGACCGCGCGCGGCCCCGACATACTCAGTTCCGGCGTGCCCAGCGCGCCGGCCGACATCGAGGCGTTGCTGGCGCGCGCCTGAAAATCCTGCGAGGAGTTTTCCCATGCTGCGACCGCTCGTCCTGATGCTGGCCCTGACCGTCGCTCCGGCGGCGCTTGCCGCCGCACCCGCGACATCGCCATCCGTACCGGCTCCGGCGGTCGCCGGCAGCGTCGTGCGCTACGGCCTGTTCGGGCCGGTGGCGGTGACGCGCCCCGCCGGCGCGCCGACGCGCGCGGTGATCGTGTTTTCGCCGCCTTCCGGACTCGACGCGACGACGCGTGCCTACGCAACCCAGCTCGCCGCCGCCGGCAGCCTAGCGCTGACGGTCGATCTCGGCCGCTATCTGCACACCCTCGAAGGACTCAAGGAAACCTGCAGCTATCCGGCCGGCCACGTCGAGGAGCTATCGCACTGGATGCAGCGGCACGTGAAACTGGCGACCTACCTGCGGCCCTATCTGGTGGGCATCGGCGGCGGCGCCGACTTTGTCTATGCGCTGGGCGTGCAGGCGCCCGCCGGCACCTTCTCAGGCATGGCCACGCTGGGCTGGGACGATGCGTTCCGGCTGCCGCGCGGCTTCTGCAAGGGCGACGCCGGCAACTCCACCGTCGCCGCGCGCGGCGGCTACGCGATCGGCCCGGTCAAGCCGCTGCCGCTGCCCTGGACCGCGACGCGGCAGCCCGGCGCTTCGACGCAGAACACCGCGTTCCTGCATGCCTTCGACCTGGCGCCGCTGCCACCGGCCGGCGATGGCGCGGCGCTGGCCGCCGCGCTGGACGGGCTCAACCGCAGCGTGGCGCACGAGGGCGTGGCGCCGAAGGCGCCCAGCATCGCCGATCTGCCGCTGACCGAGGTCGCGCCGCAGGGCCGGCCCGACGGCCGCATCGCCGTGCTGCTGACCGGCGACGGCGGCTGGGCCGGCCTCGACCGTGGCATCGCCGCGGTGCTGTCGCAGCACGGCGTGCGCGTGATCGGCATGAGTTCGCTGGAATTCTTCTGGCACAAGAAGACGCCGGCCGAAGCCGCCGCTGCGGTGGCGCGCATCATCGCCGCCTACGCCGCGCACTATCCCGGCGCGCGCTTCACCCTGATCGGCTATTCCTTCGGCGCCAGCCTGGTGCCGGTGGTCTACAACCGCCTGCCGCCGGCTGAGAAGAACCGGGTCAACGCCGGGGTGATGATCTCGCCCGACGATGCCGCGGTGTTCGAGATCAAGGTCGGCGACTGGTTCGGCGGCGCCACGCACAAGGACAGCCTGCCGCTGGATCCCGAGCTGGCGCATCCGGGCGTGCCGATGATCTGCCTGTCGGGCGCAGCCGAGGGCAAGGACACCTACTGCGACAGCCTCGCCAAGCGCGGGCTGGCGCGGCTGATCGCCCTGCCCGGCGGCCACCACTACCAGGGCGACTACGCGCGCCTGGGCGAGGTGGTGCTGAGCGCGCTGCCGCGCTGACGGGCGTGCCGGCGCAATCATCGGGGATGCACGGCAGACGACGACGCGAAGGGCCAACCCCTTTTGTCACCCTGAGCATCGCGGAGGACCAACCCTTTTTGTCACCCTGAGCAACGCGAAGGGTCTTGCACCGGCCACGTTCCGGTTTTCGGAACGTCTTCCGCGGGGAAGATCCTTCAGGCTTTGCCCTCAGGATGACAACGCAGTTGTCACTCTGAGCATCGCCGCCGCAGGCGCGAAGTCGAAGGGCCAAACAGTTTGTCACCCTGAGCAACGCGAAGG
>JAJYMF010000406.1 GCA_021787175.1 Pseudomonadota bacterium
TCTCCTGCATCTGGCGCCGGAGCCCGAACTGACCCGGCGTCTGCTGGCGATCGGCCTGACCGGCATCGCCTTCGAGTCGGTCGAGGAGGCTGACGGCGGCCTGCCGCTGCTCGCGCCGATGTCGATCATCGCCGGCCGCATCGCGGTGCAGATCGGCACGCATCTGCTGCACCAGCCGGCCGGCGGCAAGGGCAAGCTGCTGGGCGGCCTGCCGTCCACCGAACGCGGCAAGGTGGTGGTGCTGGGCGCGGGCGCGGCGGGCGGCAATTCGGCAGCGCTGGCCGCGGCCGGCGGCGCCAACGTGGTGGTGTTCGACAAGCGCCCGGACCGTCTTGCGCAGATGATGGCGCTGGGCAGCAACGTCACCGCGCTGTATCCCTACGAGGAATACGTGGCGCGTGAAGTGCGCGACGCCGACCTCGTCATCGGCGCGGTGCTGATCCCCAGCGCCAAGGCGCCGCACGTGGTGACCCGCGCGATGGTGGCCTCGATGGAGAAGGGCAGCGTGATGGTCGACATCTCGATCGACCAGGGCGGCTGCTTCGAGACCTCGAAGCCGACCACCTATGCCGACCCGACCTACATTGTCGACGGCGTCACCCACTTCGCGGTGACCAACATGCCGGGCGCGGTGCCGCAGACCTCGTCGCAGGCGATCTCGGCGGCGATCCTGCCGTACGTGCAGCGGCTGGCCGCCGGCAAGACCTGGCGCGAGCACGAGCCGTTGCGTCGCGGCATCAACGTCGAGGCCGGCGCGATCGTGCATCCGGCGCTGAAGGGCCTGGTGTAAGCTCCCCGCGCCGAAGCTGGGGACGGGCGCGCGGGTGGCGAAAGCGGACAGCGGGATCAGAAAGGCCTTCGCGGCAGGGCTCAGCGACGAGCTGAAGCGCCTGCTGCGCGAGGCCGGCGTGCTGCTGCTGCTGCCGGTCGCGCTGTATCTGTTCGTCTGCCTCGCCTCGTACAGTCCGCAGGATCCCGGCTGGTCGCACGCCGGCCCCGACCTGCCGGTGCACAACTTCGGCGGCCACATCGGCGCCTTCATCGCCGATCTGCTGCTCGGCTTCTGCGGCGGCCTGGCCTATGCGTTCCCGCTGCTGCTGGGCGCGCTGGCACTGCGCCTGCTGCGCGGCGGGCCGGCGCCGCGTTCGCCGCTGGAACCCACCCTGCGCCTGCTCGGCTTCGTCGCCTTTCTGGTGTCCGGCAGCGCGCTGGCCTTCCTGCACCTGGGCAGTGCGCCCAGCCTGCCGGCCGGACCGGGCGGCATCCTCGGCCAGCAGTCCGGCGAGCTGCTGATGCGCGGCTTCGGCTTTCTCGGCGCCAGCCTGCTGCTGCTGGCGGTGTTTCTGGTCGGCATCACCCTCGCGACCGGGCTGTCCTGGTTCGCGCTGATGGACCTGACCGGCCGCGCGTCGATGCGCGTCGCGGCCTGGGTGCGGTCCCGCCTCAAGCGCACGCCCGAATTGATCGCCGCGCACGCGGCGCGCGCCGAGCGCACCGAGGTGCGCAAGGCCGACAGCGTGCGCCAGTCGCGGCGCGAGCCGGTGCGCATCGAAACCCCGCCGCCGCCGATCGAGAAGAGCGAGCGCGCGGCGCGTGAAAACCAGATTCCGCTGTTTACCGGCGCCGCTGCCGACGGCGAGCTGCCGCCGCTGTCGCTGCTCGAGGAACCCAAGCCGCAGACCCGCAAGGGCTATTCGGAAGAGACGCTCGAGGTGCTCTCGCGCCAGGTCGAGCTGAAGCTCAAGGACTTCCGCATCGAGGCGCGCGTGGTCGGCGTCTATCCCGGGCCGGTGGTCACCCGCTTCGAGATGGAGCCGGCCGCCGGCGTGCGCGGCAGCCAGATATCCAGCCTGGACAAGGACATCGCGCGCGGGCTGTCGGTGGTCAGCGTGCGCGTGGTCGACGTGATCCCGGGCAAGAGCGTGATCGGCATCGAGATCCCCAACGCGCATCGCGAGATCGTCTATCTGTCGGAGATCCTGCGCTCCAAGGAATACGACACCCTGAAATCGCCGCTGGCGCTGGCGCTGGGCAAGGACATCGGCGGGCGGCCGACGGTGGTCGATCTGGCCAAGATGCCGCATCTGCTGGTCGCCGGCACCACCGGTTCGGGCAAGTCGGTGGCGCTGAACGCGATGGTGCTGAGCCTGCTGTACAAGGCCCGCGCCACCGACGTGCGCATGATCATGATCGATCCCAAGATGCTGGAGCTGTCGGTCTATCAGGGCATCCCGCATCTGCTGGCGCCGGTGGTCACCGACATGAAGGAGGCCGCCAACGCGCTGCGCTGGTGCGTCGCCGAGATGGAGCGCCGCTACCGGCTGATGGCCGCGGTGGGCGTGCGCAATCTCGCCGGCTTCAACAAGAAGGTGCGCGACGCCGAAGCGTCCGGCCAGCCGCTGCCCGATCCGCTGTTCCGCCCCGACGGCTCGCAGCCCGGGCCGGCGCCGGCACTGCAGCCGCTGCCCTACATCGTCGTGATCATCGACGAATTCGCCGACATGATGATGATCGTCGGCAAGAAGGTCGAGGAGCTGATCGCGCGCCTGGCGCAGAAGGCGCGCGCCGCCGGCGTGCATCTGGTGCTGGCCACGCAGCGGCCCTCGGTGGACGTGATCACCGGACTGATCAAGGCCAACATCCCCACCCGCATCGCCTTCCAGGTGTCGAGCAAGATCGACTCGCGCACGATCCTCGACCAGTCCGGCGCCGAGACCCTGCTCGGCCACGGCGACATGCTGTATCTGCCGCCGGGCACCGCGACGCCGGAGCGCGTGCACGGTGCCTTCGTCGACGATCACGAGGTGCATCGCGTGGTCGACTGGCTGCGCGCGCAGGGCCGCCCCGAATACATCCAGGGCGTGCTCGAGGACGTGCAGGCGCTGGGCGACGGCAAGGTGATCGGCGAGTCGGGGCTGCCCGAGGACGTCGAGGGCGAGAACGGCAGCGACGATGCGCTCTATGACATGGCCGTGCGCATCGTCACCGAGAGCCGGCGCGCGTCGATCTCGGGCGTGCAGCGGCGGCTGAAGATCGGCTACAACCGCGCCGCGCGCCTGATCGAGCTGATGGAGCAGCAGGGCATCGTCAGCGGGCCGGAACACAACGGCAACCGCACCGTGCTGGCGCCGCCGCCGCCCAACGCCTGAATCGCCGGCGGCCGGTTCAGCGCAGCCGCGCCGGGTTGACCCTACAATCCGCATCCGGTCTTCGTCGCGATGTCTCGCCCATGCGCACCGTTTCCCTCTTCCTGATCGCCCTGCTGCTGGCGCCGGCCGTCCACGCGGCCGACAGCGCGCGCGCCCGGCTGGATGCTTTCGCGCGCGGCCTGACATCGATCAGCGGCGACTTTTCGCAGACCACGTTCGACGCCAACGGCCGCCGCGGCCAGACGGCGCAGGGCACGCTGGCGCTGCAGGCGCCGCGGCTGTTTCGCTGGCAGGTCAGCTCGCCCTACCGGCAGCTGATCGTCGCCGACGGCAAACGCGTCTGGCTGTACGACCCCGAGCTGCAGCAGGTCACCGTGCGCATGCAGGGCGACGCCGAGGCGCACAGCCCGCTGACCGTGCTGACCGATCTCGGTCAGCTGGATCGCGAGTTCAGGGTGACCGAGCTGGGCGCGCGCGACGGACTGGCCTGGCTGAAGCTGACCTCCACCGCGCAAAACCCCGACTTCAAGGCCGCCGAACTCGGCTTCGGCCCGCAGGGGCTGGCGCGCATGGTGTTCACCGACCAACTGGGCGACCGCACCGAGATCGCCTTCTCCGGCTGGAAGCGCAATGTCGCGCTGCCGGCGGCCGAGTTCCGCTTCACGCCGCCGCCCGGCGCCGACGTGATCGGTGACGCCGCGCCCGCGGCCGAGGTCTATCCGATCAAGAACTGAGTGCGCGGAAGCGGCGCTGGACCAGTCAGGCGAGGATGCGGTCCACGATCGCGCGATCCAGCTGCGCGAATCGAATCGGCTCGGGCGGCCTCTCGGGCGCCTCGCGCAGTACGAGTTGCCACCAGCTTACGTCGTGCCATGCACCGAATTTGTAACCGACCTGCCGATACACGCCAACCGGCGTGAACCCCATCGCCGCATGCAGCCCGGTACTGGCCGCATTCGGCAACGCGATGCCTGCGAACGCCCGGACATAGCCCTGTTCCCGCAGCAGCGCCAGCAAGCGCTCATAGAGCGCGCTGCCCACCCCTTTGCGCTGCGCGTCGGGGTGAAGATAAATCGTCACATCCACGCTCCAGCGATAGGCCTGTCGCGCGCGATGTTCGCTGGCGTAGGCGTAACCGACCACGCTCCCGCCGAGGCGTG
>JAJYMF010000408.1 GCA_021787175.1 Pseudomonadota bacterium
ACAGCACGCGGATACCGGGGCGCACTTGCCGGATCGCCTCCGCGAGTTCCCGCCCGTTCATGCCGCCCGGCATGATGATGTCTGTGAACAGCAGGTCGATCGACGCGTCCCGGTCCGCCAGCGCCAGCGCTTCGGCGCTGGTGCGCGCCACCAGAACGCGGTATCCGAGCGACTGCAGTTGCTCCTCGGCATAGGTGCGCACCAGGTCGTTGTCCTCAACCAGCAGCACCGTCTCCGTGCCGCGTCCGCCGCCACCGGCACGCATTCCGGTCTGCGCGGTGCCGGCACGGCCGGCACGCGGCAGATAGAGCTTCACGGTGGTGCCTTCGCCGGGCTCGGAGTAGATCTTGATGTGACCCTGCGATTGCTTGACGAAACCGTGCACCATGCTCAGGCCGAGGCCGGTGCCCTTGCCGAAGGGCTTGGTGGTGAAGAACGGCTCGAAAACGCGGCCCAGGTTCTCGGCGGGGATGCCCTGCCCGCTGTCGGATACCGCGATCTGGACATACTGGCCCGGCGCGACGTCGCCATTCTCCTCGGCGTAATCCTGGTCGATCCAGACATTGGCGGTCTCGATGGTCAGGCGTCCGCCCGCGGGCATGGCATCGCGCGCGTTGAGGCAGAGATTGAGCAGCGCGTTCTCGAGCTGCGACGAATCGACCAGTGCGTCCCAGAGCCCGGCCGCACGGATCAGCTCGAGTTCGATATCGGCCCCCAGCGTCCGGCGCAGCAGCCCGTCGAGACCCTGGATCAGCGCGTTGATGTGGACGGCGCGCGGTTCCAGCGTCTGACGCCGCGCAAAAGCCAGCAGGCGGTGGGTGAGCTCCGCGCCACGCTGCGCCGCTTCACGCGTCATCGCGGCAATCTCGCGCAGGCGCGGCTGGTCGTGCAGCGCGCTCTCCAGCATCTCCGTGTTGCCCAGCATCACCGTCAGCAGGTTGTTGAAGTCGTGGGCCACGCCGCCGGTCAGTTGGCCGATCGTCTCGAGGCGCTCGGAGCGCCGCAGTCGTTCTTCGATCGCCAGCCGCTGGGTGATGTCGGTGATGATTGCGAAGGTCGATCGCGGCTGGCCTCTGTCGTCGCGCACCAGGGTCGCGTGCAACTCGACCACGATGGATCTGCCGTCGCGCCGCTTCTGGCGCACGCGGCCGTTCCACTCTCCGTCGTGGAGTACCGCCGTGATGATCGTCTGGAACTGCGCGGGATCCTCGTAGACGTTTTCCGTGTTGATGTGACCGCGCACCTCCTCGAAGCTCCAGCCATAGAGCCGTTCCGCGCCGCGGTTCCAGTAGGTGATGCGATTGTCGAGATCGCGCACGACGATGGCGTCCTGGGCGCGATCCAGCAGCGAAGCCTGCTCCTGGAGGCGCAGGTCGCTGTCGAGGCGTTCGATCTCGGCGGCGGCGCGCGCCGCGAACACGCTGAGCGCCGAAATCGCGAAGTCGGACGCCTGCAAAGGCGCGCGGAACAACACGAACAGCATGCCCAGCGGGCGTCCCTGCGAATCATCGAAGCGTTTGCCGGCACAGCTTTTCGCGTCCAGCGCACCGAGCCAGGTTACCTGCGGATAGCTACTGGCAAGGGAATCGGGAACGACACATTCACTCTCGCCCAGGAATACCTCGCATGGCGTACCGGCCAGCGCGTAGCGGAAATTCGGATGCGCCTTGCCATCCACCACGACCGACAGCGTCTGCGCTGCGGCCGGCTGCTCGGGCAGCAGCCTGGCGATGAAGCCCGCGTCGGCATCGACTGCATCCACCATGGCGGTCACCAGGTTCTCGAAAAAACCGCCCTTGCCGCTTGCCGACACCGCTGTCGCCATCGTGGTGATGGCCTGGTTCAGCCGCCTGCGTTCCTGGCGTGCGCGGCGCGCACGAATGCCGTAGGCGAGGTTGCCCGCCAACTCCTGCAGCAACGCCATTTCATCGGCCGCCGGCGTGCGCGATTCGCCGAGATACATCGAGAGTGTTCCGAACACGTTGTCGTCCAGGACCAGCGGCAGCGTGAACGTGGAACGGAATCCGTACTTCTCGGCATGGGCGGCCCACGGCTCGTAATGCGGTTCGCGCGCGATGTCGGCGATGATCACCGGACAGCGGCCGCGGATGGACCGGCCCGAGGCGCCTCGACCCGCCGGCACGTCTTCGTCCCAGCTCACCTCGATTTCGTCGAGGTATGCGACACCCTGTCCTGCGGATGCGACCGCTTCGATCCGCTTGTCGCCGCCGTCCCGCGCGTATCCGACCCAGGCCATCCTGTAGCCGCCTTCCTGCACCAGAATCTGGCAAACCCTTTCCAGCAGCGCGAACTCTCCATCCAGCCGGATCATCGCCTCGTTACACAGCGAAAGCATGCGCTGCGCGCGAGCAAGGCGCGCCAGCTCGCGCTCGGCCCGCATGCGCTGCGTCACGTCGTTGGCCAGTACCAGGCGCGCGGCGCGGTCCTCGAACCGGATGTCGTCCGAGGAAATCTCGACTTCGATCACCTCGCCACTCTTGAGGCGGTGCCGCCACAGACCGGCGTGGACGCGACCGCTCGTGCCGGCACGCAGCTCACTGGCCAAACGCGGAATCTCCTGTTCCGGTCGCAGATCCCAGATCGTCATGCGCAGAAATTCCTCGCTGCTGTAGCCGTAGCGCGCGACCGCCGCGCCGTTGACCGCGAGGATGCGCATGCTGGACCGCTCGAATACCCACATCGGATGCGGGTTCTGCTCGAACAGCAGGCGGTACTGGGATTCCGAGCGCCGCAGTTGCTCCGCGGCACGCTCGCGCTGCACGACCGCGCCCATCGAATCCAGGAGGATCTGCAGGTGCGCAGCATCCGTCGGCGAGAAGACCCGCGGCTGGTCCGAAAGGGCCGACAGCACGGCAACGACCTGCCCTTGCGCCAACAGTGGCGCGCAGATCAGGGCGCGCACGCCTATCTGTCGGCAGGCATCCCGATCGACGCGCGGGTCGGCGTCCGTGTCTTCCGATACTTGCGCCTCGCCGGTGCGCATCGCCTCGGATGCGAGACTGCCGGATGCCGCCAGCCGCATGCCCAGGTAGGGTGCGGCGATACCCGCGGCGACCCGGAACACCGGCGCGTCATCATCCTTGACGCTGATCGTCGCGCCCGCCGTGTCGGTGATGGCCATGGCGCACTCGGCCATGAGCGCCATCACCGCCTTGAGGTCCAGTGCGGACGCGGCTATCTCGCGCTGGGTGCGGATGATCAGGTGCTGCACCTCGGCGAGTCGCCTGGCCGCGGCCTCGGCGTCTTTGCGCAGGGACACGTCGTTGATGCCGCCGACCATCCGCACGGCTTTTCCATCCGCATCGCGGATGACCATCGCACGGTCGAGCACCTGGGCGTAGCTGCCGTCCCGCTTGCGGAACCGGTACTCGTCGACCCAGCGCTCGCCACCGGAGGCGGTGGTTGCCTGGCGTCCGGCCAGCACCCGCTGCAGGTCATCCGGATGCACGCGTCGCGTCCACGATTCGATGCCGGCCCCGATCTCCGCCCGCGTGTATCCGAACAACGCCTGCAACCCATCGCTCCACCACAGTGCACCGGTGCGCAGATCCCAGTCCCACACCGCATCGGTAGTCACATGGGTGACGATGCGCGACCGCTCCTCGCTCTCGCGCAGAATCTCCTGCGCGCGCTTGTACTCGGTGATGTCGCGTTCGACCGCGACCCAGTGGGTATAGCAGCCGCTGGCGTCTGCCACCGGGGTGATCTCCAGCTCCAGCCAGATCGCCTCGCCGGCTTTGGTGTAGTTGATCAGTTCGGCGCGCACCGGGCTCCAGGACTGCAATGCCTGCCGGATGCGATCGAGTTCGGCGCGCTGGGTCAGCGGCCCCTGCAGGATGCGCGGTGTCTTGCCGATGACCTCCTCGCGCCGATAGCCGGTGCGGCGCACGAAGGCCTCGTTGACGAACAGAATCCGCGGCCCCGGTTCGACCACTGGCTCGGCCTCGGTGATCAGGATCAGGTCATTGAGGTTGGCGACACTGGTCTGCAGCAGATGCAATTGCCGTTCGGTACGCTCGCGCTGGATGGCGACACCGGTGATCTGCGCGCACGCGGCGACCATCTCGATTTCAGCAGCGGTCGGCCGACCGGGCCGGCCCGAATAGGTGGCGAAGGTGCCGACCACGCGATCCGCGCTGTCGAAGATGGGCATCGACCAGCACGCGCGCAGGCCGTGCTCGAGCGCCAGGTTGCGCCAGGCGTCCCAATCGGGGTCGCTGCCGATGTCCGCGGAAATCACGGTCTCCCGCCGGTAGGCCGCGCTGCCGCAGGTGCCGCGG
>JAJYMF010000333.1 GCA_021787175.1 Pseudomonadota bacterium
GCGCGCCTGGTCGTAGCCGGTGCCGTAGACGCTGCCGTGGCTGAGCAGGCCCAGGCCCACCAGCGCCAGTCCGCAGGCCGCGGCAAACCCCACCGGGAAGCGCGTGCGCAGCGCAGCGAGTTTCGGCAGCGGGCCGGCGTCGAGCAGGATCGCGCGCGCGAACGCTCCGCCCAGCAGCCCGCCGACGACACCCAGCGCCAGCACCGCCAGCCAGCCCTCGCCCAGCGGCAGACTGGCGTGCACGGTCCCGAAGTAGCTGTAGTTGCCGATCAGGCCCAGCGACACCACCCCGGAGAAGAACACCGCGGCGATGATGATGCCGCTGAGGCGATGCTCGAAGGCGCCGGCCAGTTCCTCGATCGCGAACACCACGCCGGCCAGCGGCGTGTTGAAGGCGGCCGCCAGGCCCGCGCCGCCGCCGGCGAGGATGAAGCGCGCGGCCAGCTTGGGATCGTCGAAGCCGAAGCGCCTGCCCAGCGCGTACATCACGCCGCTGCCGACATGCACGGTCGGGCCTTCGCGGCCGATCGAGGCACCCACCAGCAGGCCGAGCAGGGTCAGGCTCATCTTGCCGGCGACCACCGGCAGGCCGAGCAGGCGGTCGTTGAGGCTGCGATCCTCGACCTGCAACGAGGCGATCACCTCGGGGATGCCGCTGCCGCGCGCACCCGGCAGCTTGCGCGAGGTGATCCAGCCCATCGCCGCGAACACGGGCGGGGTGATCAGCAGCGCGATCCAGGTGCGGCCGGTGATCATGCGCACGAAGCCGTCATAGGCCCAGGTCGTGGCCTCGGCGAAGAACACTGCCGCCAGGCCCATCAGGATGGCGCCGCCCCACAGCACCGCGCGGCGCTTCCACGGGCGCTGCTCGACTTCGGCGTGATGCGGCATGGGCGGGCTCGATCGCGATCAGCAGCTTGTCATTATGCAGGCTGGCCGGGTCGATCCGGCCTTGCGCCGGTTGGCAGGCGCCGCACCGGCCGGTTAGCCTGCGCCGACTGATCGGGGAACTGCAATGTCGATCGACGAGCCGCGCGGCATGCGCGCCTGGACTCCTGGCGGATGGCGCGACGCGGCGACGTTGCAGCTGGACGGAGCCGCGGCGTGGGTGGCCGCTGCGGCGGCGGAGTCGCGCCGCACTGCCGCAGCCGGTGTACTGCTGCCGGGCCTGCCCAATCTGCATTCGCACGCGTTCCAGCGCGCGATGGCCGGGTTGACCGAATGCCGCAGCGATCCGCGCGACAGCTTCTGGAGCTGGCGCGAGACGATGTACGCGTTCGCCGCGCGGATCGGCCCCGAAGCGCTGCACGCGATCGCCGCGCAGCTCTACGTCGAGATGCTGGAAGCCGGCTACACGCAGGTCTGCGAGTTCCACTACCTGCACCACGCGCCGGACGGTCGACCGTATGCAGATGCCACGGCGATGGCGCAGGCGTTGATCGCCGCCGCGCACGAGACCGGCATCGGCCTGACCCTGCTGCCGACGCTGTACATGCGTGGCGGTTTCGATGGCCGTCCGCTGGCACCGCGGCAGCAGCGCTTTGCGCATACGGTCGACAGCTATCTCGACCTCGTCGCAGCGCTGCGTGCGCGGGAAACGCCCAGTCTGCGGGTCGGCATCGCGCTGCATTCGCTGCGCGCGGTGCCGGCGGACGCGCTGCGCGCGGTGCTGGGCTCGGGGCTGGCCGCGCGTGGACCGATCCACATCCACATCGCCGAACAGGCCGCCGAAGTCGAGGACTGCCGCGCCGCGACCGGACAGCGCCCGGTGGCCTGGCTGCTCGACCAGGCGCCGGTGGACGCGCGCTGGTGCCTGGTGCACGCCACCCACATGGATGCCGACGAGACGGTGCATCTGGCGCGATCGGGCGCCGTCGTGGGCCTGTGTCCGACCACCGAAGCCAATCTGGGCGACGGCCTGTTCCCGCTGGTCGAATATTTGGAACACGGCGGCCGCATCGGCATCGGTTCGGACAGCCAGATCTCGGTGTCGCCGGTCGAGGAACTGCGCTGGCTGGAATACGGCCAGCGGCTAATGCGGTGCGCGCGCAATCTCGCCGCCAGCGCGGCGCAGCCGCACAGTGGCGCACGGCTGTTCGCGGCGGCGCTGGAGGGCGGCCTCGCGGCCGGCGGGCTGGAGGCAATCCAGTCCTATGCCGCCGGCGCACTGGTGCTGGACGCTGCCCATCCGCTGCTGGCCGCGCGCACCGACGACGAGCAGCTCGACAGCTGGATCTTCGCCGGCAACGCGCCGCTGGTGCGCGCGGTCTGGACAGCGGCCGGGCAGGTGGTCGCCGAGGGGCGTCACCGCGATCGCGACGCGATCGCGGTTCGCTATCGCGCCGCCCTGCATACGCTGCGCAGCGTGATCTGACGCCATTCCTTGGCCACTGGCACGACCCGGAACACAGCATCATTCATACCGTTCGCGATCAAGACACGGAAACCGCGCAGCCCGGATGCAGCGCAGCGGAATCCGGGAAGGATGCTGCGGCGCGCACGCTCCAAGCATCGCCCAGTGGCTGCGCTCCACGCGCCCATCCAGCCGCGATGTGTCGCGCCCGATGCCGTCATTGGACGATGGCAGCAACCGCAATCCCCGCGCCCCAGGTCTCGGCGGATTTCGGCTCGGCAAACAGGAAGCCCTGTCCGAACGCGCAGCCCAGCGCGGCCAGCGTGCGCCGCTGCGCTTCGGTTTCGATGCCCTCGGCGATCACCTGCATGCCCAGCGAGTGCGCCAACGCCAAAATGGCGCGCACCACCACGAGCGTGCCGCCATGGTCGTTCGTCGGCAGACCGACGATGAACGAGCGGTCGATCTTCAGTGCCTGCAGCGGGTATTGATGCAGGTAGCTCAGCGAGGAGTAGCCGGTGCCGAAGTCGTCGAGGGCGATGCCGATGCCGCGCTCGCGCAGCAGACCCAAAGTGCATTTGACCGTCGCCGGACTCTCCAGCAGCGTACGTTCGGTGACCTCGACGCGCACGTGCGCGGGCTCGACGCCGTGGCGGTCGAGCAGGTCCAGCAGCCGCGGGGCCAGGTCGTCGCTGCGAAAGTGCCGGCCCGACAGATTGATGCTGACGAAGCCGCCTTGCGCGGTGAGCAACGGGATCTGCGCGGCGGCCTGCTCGAACATCATCCAGTCGATCGCCTCCGAGGAGCCGTTGTCCTCGGCGACGCCGAGGAAATCGCCGGGCGCCAGCACGCCGCGCGCGGGATGGCGCCAGCGCAGCAGCGCCTCGAAGCCGGCGACGCGGCCGTCCTCGAGGCTGACGATCGGCTGATAGAACGGCTCGAACTCGCCGCGCTCCAGCGCGCGCCGCAGATCCACCTCGAGTTCCAGCAGGCTGACCGCCTCGCGGCGCAGGCGCTCGTCGAAGATCGCATAGCGCTGGCGGCCCTCGGCCTTGGCGCGGTACATCGCCGAGTCGGCGTCGCGCAGCAGCTCCTCCGGGCGCCGGTAATGCGACGCCGCCAGCGCGATGCCGATCGAGGTCGAAGTGAACATCTCCTTGGCGCCCAGCCGGAACGGGGCGCGCATCGCGGCGATGATGCGATCGGCCACCCGCGCGGCCTCGTCGACGTCGACGATGCCCTCGACCAGCACCGCGAACTCGTCGCCGCCGAGGCGGGCGACCACGTCCTGCGATTTCAGGCAGGCGCGGATGCGCCCGCCGGCCTGGAACAGCAGGTCGTCGCCGACCAGATGCCCGACCGAGTCGTTGATCACCTTGAAGCGGTCGAGATCGAGAAACAGCACCGCGAACAGCCGCTCCGGATCGATGCGGTGGCGGTCCAGCGCGTGCTCCAGCCGCTGCATCAGCAGGGCGCGGTTGGGCAGCCCGGTAAGGGTGTCGTGCAGGGCCTCGTACTTCAGGCGGCGCTCGGCGCGTTCGCGTTCGGCGACCTGTTCGCGCAGGTCGCGATTGGCCATCGCCAGCGCGCGCGTGCGCTCGCCGACGCGGCGCTCGAGATCGGCGTTGGCCTGCTTGAGCGACTCCGCGGCGCGCTTGCGATCGAGCGCGTTGGCGATCTGGTAGGAAACGAAGGTCAGCAGATCCTGATCGCGCTCGCCGTAGCGGTGCTCGGGCGAGTAGCTCTGCACGGCCAGTACGCCGACCGTGCGCTCGCCGCCGACCAGCGGCACGCCCAGCCAGCTGACCGAGACCGCGCCCATCTGCACGACTTCGCCGACGGCGCACAGGCGCTCGATGTCCGCCGCCTGTGCCAGCAGCGCGTTGCCGTGGCGCAGCACGTATTCGGTCAGCCCGCGCGCCAGCCGTCGCGGCCGATGGCTG
>JAJYMF010000169.1 GCA_021787175.1 Pseudomonadota bacterium
GCGTCGATCCGCTGCACCGCGGCCAGCGCCATCGGCGCGACGAAGGCGGGCGTTTTACCCTGGGCCTTGCGTTTGGCATTGCGCGCAATGTCGGCCAGTTCGAAGAATTTTCGTCGCCCGTGCGCCTTATGCCGAGCTCGGCATAAGGCGCATTATCCAGAGTCGGTTTTTATGTTGAGACGGGGACCGGCAACGCAGCACTCATCGGTGGCGACGAACGCCAGGGCTGCAGATAAAATCGGCTTCGCGTGGTAATCCACCGGAGCGTCGGAGAGCGTCATTGCAGATTCCGCTGCGAACATCGTCGAGCGTCGACGCGTACATCGCGAACCAGGAATGGCGCGATGCCCAGCTGTCGAGCTGTCCCTTGCATCCATCGGGCGGTTGCTCCTTTGCCCGCCATGGCAGCTACGCCCGGGTAACGCCACGAGGGCTGCGGATCGCTCGGTGGTACTGCCCTGAGGGCCGCCGAACATTCAGCTTCCTGCCGGACTTCCTTGCCGCCAGACTACCCGGCCTGCTCGCCTCGATCGAGGACAGCATCACCATGACGTTGTCGGCGAAGAGCGTGGAATCCGCTGCTGATGCTCTCCGTGGACCGGATGTCACCTTGCCCGGTGCCGTCCGCTGGCTTCGCCGGCGCATTCGGGCAGTCCGAACCGTTCTCGCGCACGTGGCGCCGGAATCGGCAGTGACGACGATCGGCGCGATCGGAACGGAGCTGGGTCTCGGCAAGAGATCCTGGCTGCTCGGCCTTCGCCGGTCTCTCTCCTCGGAGATCCTGAGCCAGATTCCGGCGCCGCTGGGCTTCCGGTCAGCGCGGGTCGTCGGTCGGCAACAGGACGATAATCGCCAACAGATGATGGGACCTGACGGAGAGGCCACCAGTGACTACGGTCTGGCGGTCGAGGGGAACCAAGCCCGATGGAACATCAGATCGAACAACGTGCTGCCGAAGTCTCGCCCACCACCGAAGATATGCTTCGGGTCTGGCGGGCGGATCGCTGTATGCAAGACAGCAGTGCCAGTCTTTATCTCCAATGGATCAGGCGGTTCCGCGTCTATTGTGCGCAGCATGGACTCGACGAGCGCGCCGAGCTGACCCTGAGCGGCGCGCAGCGCTTCATCGCACGGTATGCGCAGCTCAGGAGGCTCGATTCACAGCGGCTGGGAGGCGCGCGGACTGCGCTGTATGCGCTGAGCCGAGTGTATCAGATCATGGGGCTGGAGCCGCCGGCATGGCGAACTCCGACGCTCGTACGGCCACCCGCGACAGGACTTCTGCGCGAGTATGCTGATCACCTTGCCCGCCGCCGGGGCAATCCCGAGGCGACGGTGCACAAGAAGCTCGCGCACGTCGGGAAGCTCTCGGAACACCTAGCCGTATCGGGCAAGACTTGGGCCACAATGGCGCTGACGGATATTGATGTCCTCTTGATCGAATGCGCGGAGCGATATGCGCGTTCGACCGTGGCCGATGTCGCCGGAAGCATCCGCTGCTTCACCCGGTTCCTCTTCGCAACAGGCCGGATATCGATCGAACTCGCCGAGTCCGTGATCTCGCCGATGCAGCCCAAGTTCGAACGTCCTCGCCGAGCGTTGCCGTGGAGGGACGTGCAGCACCTGCTGCGATCGGTGGACACCTCCTCGGCACGCGGTCTGCGTGATCATGCACTTCTGCTGATGATGAGCACCTACGGCTTCGGAGCCGGCGAGGTCATCCGGTTGCAACTCCAGGATATCGAGTGGAACGCCGCAACCCTCAAGATCGTACGACCGAAGACCGGCGTCGCCTTCACGCTGCCGCTGCTGCCAGCCGTGGCCAAGGTGCTGGCCTTCTATCTGCGCGACGGCCGGCCGCCGAACACGCCGACCCGGCACGTGTTCGTGCGCATGAAGATGCCCTTTGGTCCGTTGAGCGCCTCGTCCGCGGTCCGCCATATCCTCGTCAAGCATGCCAAGGTGGCCGGTCTGAACGCGCCCTATCTCGGCAGTCACGTGCTGCGTCACTCGAACGCGGCGCGCCAGGTTGATCTGGGGGTACGTCCTCGGGTGCTCTCCGATCTACTTGGGCATCGCGATCCGGAATCGATCTCCGCGTATGTCAGGATCGCCACGGAGACGTTACGCGATGTGTCACTTCCGGTGCCGCTGTGACGATCATAACCGCCGATCAACTTGCCTGCGAGGCGAAGGAGTTCCTGCGCTTCAAGCGAGCCATGGGCATTCCCTATTGGCGCGCCGAGTTTGTCCTTGATGAGTTCGTGCGCTTTGTCCGGCGGCACTGGGGCGATCACGGCAAGGTAATGCTCGACGAGGTGATCGCGCGATGGTGCGCGCGCGGCGCCGGCCGCAAGGCGGTCACCGTCGCCAATGAGTTCGGGGTGGTGCGCCAATTCTGCCTTTATCGCCGTCGCCGTGATC
The DNA here is from genome assembly GCA_021787175.1 of Pseudomonadota bacterium. Taxonomy (GTDB): domain Bacteria; phylum Pseudomonadota; class Gammaproteobacteria; order Xanthomonadales; family Rhodanobacteraceae; genus Metallibacterium. Next base: position 2,425 of record JAJYMF010000169.1, read on the forward strand.
CGTCGAGCTATGTGCCGGAGCACGCGTTGGCGCCGGTCAAGGAATCCATCTTCTTGCCCTACATCTTCAGCCACGACGAGGTGCGGAAGATATTGGCTATCGCCGGCTCGCATGATGGACGCTTCATCTGGGCCTCGATGCTGCGGACCCTGATCCTCGTGCTCTATTGCACCGGGCTGAGGCTGGGAGAGGCGGCCCGGCTGTGCGTCGCAGATATCGATCTCGGTTGCGGCACGTTGACGATCCAGCGCAGCAAGGGGCGCTCGCGCATCGTCCCCATCCGCGCCGATCTCGTCGCCGAACTTCGCGGTTACGCCGTCGAGCGGGGGCGATTGGTGCGCGAGCGGCGGCAGGCGAATCCCGCGCGGTTCTTCCTTCGGCTGGATGCATCGCCGCTGACCGTCCCGTCGGCATCGAACGCGATCCGCCGGCTGTTGCGCCAGCTCGGCATCAAGCCTCCTGACGGACGCATCGGCGCCCGCCCGTACGAGTTCCGCCACGCCTTCGCCGTGCATCGGCTTACGGCTTGGGCGAACGACGGCGTCGATATCCATGCCAAGCTGCCGTCGCTGTCGGCGTATCTCGGGCATCAGAACATCATAGGCACCGAGGTTTATCTGAAGGCTACGCCGCAGCTGCTAGAGCTGGCCAGCAGCCGGTTCGAACAGCACCTGCGCAACGCGCGACCGCGGCAGTGAACAAAGCGCCGCCGCGAGAGCTGTTCGCGCTCGTCGAATCTTTCTTCATCGAGTATCTGCCGCGCCAACGCGGGGCGAGCCGACACACGGTGCGCGCCTATCGGGATGCGCTCAAGCTCCTGTTCGAGTTCGTCGCTCACCGCAATGGTCGGGAGGTCGCGTCGCTGGAGCTCGGCAATCTGGATGCCGACGCGATCGCCGGATTCCTCGATTACATCGAGATCAATCGCTCGAACTCGGCCGCCACGCGCAATTGCCGGCGTGCCGCCCTTCGGAGCTTCTTCAAGCATCTTGTGCGCAATGATCTGGCCCACTCGCTCCAATACACGCGGGTGCTGGCGATCCCGTCAAAGAAGGCGCGGCAGCGGCCCGCCACCTACCTCGAAGCCGATGATGTGCGAGCCATCATCGCGAAGCCGGATCGGCACACCGCCAACGGATGGCGCGATTACGCGCTGCTGCTGTTCCTCTATAACTGCGGCGCCAGGGTAAGCGAGGTGACGGGCGTCCGGTGGAGCGATCTCCAGTTGGTTCCGCCGCGGCAGGTACGCCTGCGCGGCAAGGGGAGGAAGGAGCGGCTGGTGCCGCTATGGCGCGAGACAGCCGACGCCTTGCACCGACTGCGCAGCATGGTCACGAGTGCCGATCAGCAACATGTCTTCCTGAACCGGCACGATCAGCCGCTCACTCAGGACGGCGTCGCCTACATCCTGCAAAAATATGCGTCGGCGGTCGCGACAGAGGAGCGTCCGACGCTCGCGCACAAGCGGATCACGCCGCATGTACTGCGCCACAGTTGCGCGATCGCGCTGCTTCAGTCCGGCACCGACGTGGTCGTGATCCGCGATTATCTCGGCCACGCCAGCGTCGCCACGACCGGCCGGTACATCACGACGAACTTGCAGATGAAGCGAGACGCGCTGGAGACCTTCTGGAAGCATGCCGGAATCGAGCCGGCGCGTGCAAAGCCATGGAAGCCGCAGCCCAATCTCCTCGCGTTCCTTCAATCTCTTTGACTGAACCGATTTTATCTGCAGCCCTGGCGTTCGTCGCCACCGATGAGTGCTGCGTTGCCGGTCCCCGTCTCAACATAAAAACCGACTCTGGGTAATGTGACCAGCAGAACGCGAGCTGCGGGGCATCGCCGGCC
>JAJYMF010000085.1 GCA_021787175.1 Pseudomonadota bacterium
GTTGTCTGCGCTACTGCCGCCGCGTTGGTTGTGTCCGCGTGCGGCAGCTCTTGAGCAGCGCGAATGGAACGATAACAACAGTTGGGATTATATTGTGCACTCAGGAACAACATCAACCAGCTCATAACTTTTGGCATGATGCACCGCATCGAACCATTTGATTATTGGCAGCAACGAAGCAACAGTTGGGCCAATAATAGCGTCCGGATTCGGCCGTTCAGCGCCTTGATTCGATAGGATTATCGGGAGCGCCTAGTCTCCTTTGCGGGACAGGACGCGCACGCTGTTACATAAATGCCCAATGATGCCATGTCGTCCGATTAGGATTTTCCCCAATGAATATCCCGATCATCGGAGCGGCTCGACGCGGCGGATGCCCGGAACACCGCCCAAGTTTCCACCGTGCGGCGCTGGTCCATTGAACCGCGTACGGTATTGAGCTCGATCCCGTCGCGCTGCAATGCCTTGGGGTGAGTCTCGGAGTCCTCGGCGCGTCGCTCGCGCGTGACAGCGGAGTGAAATATTTGTTGCGCATACTCAGGCACCGTCCGGGCCGCCACGTTGCCGGGTCCGTCAATTGCCGGAAGGAAGGGCCTCCAGATTTATGCCGAGTTCAGATAAGGAAAGATCGGCCGGCGCCGCCTGGTTAGCACCCCGTCAATCATGATCGCCGCCAGCCAGGTATTCGAGAAAGCTTGCACCTGCCACCGCGAGATTGCCGTCGTTGCGGATTTCCGCAATCCGCACGCCATCGGGAACTTTGAGCGCTTCGCGCTCGAGACGCTGCTTCACGTCCTCTGCTGCTTCGCGCCCGCGTAGCAGGAGGCGCTGCCTCAGGATCGCGGGCGACGCGTTGATATGCACGACTTGCAGCGAAGGAAAAGCACGTAACGCTTGCGGCAGATGATCGCGCGAACCGCTGACTACCACGGTGAGCCCGCGCTGCAACGCATGGTGAATCTGTTTTCCGATTCCGTAGGAGTGCCCATGAGCGCGCCAGCACATAGCGAACTCGCCCGATTGGCGGAGGGACTCGAACTGCGCTCCGGTCACCGCGTGATGCGATTCGCTGTCCATGCGCGCCGGCCGGGTGATGGTGCGCTGCGTGAAGACTATCTGTGTATCCGCCGCAAGACGTTCCTTTGCCCAGTTAATCACGCTGTCCTTCCCCGCCCCCGATGGGCCGACCACGTATACGAGCCTTCCCCGGTGAGCGAAACGTGAGCGGTGAATGAGTCGAAATTCCGCGCCGGGTAAGGGCTCCTCGAAAATGCATATCGCATCAAATACAAGCGGAGCCAACAGCGGCGCGGCAAACATCTGCGCGGCAGCGCGCGCAAACCGCGCGCGCGCCTTTTCATCGACTTGCGCCAGTGATCCGCTGAGCGAAAAGTGAAAGCGAAAGCGGTCAAGCACATAGGGGTAGCCCCACTGTTCGAGGAACATGCGTTCGCGCAAGGTAAGCGGGGCGAGGCTGCGTTTGGCGCGCTCGCATACCGTTAAGGGTGCGCGAAAGCGGTCGAAATGCGTAACGCAGCGTTGCGCCATGCGGTCAATGTGCCGGGAGGGGTGCGCCGGCGTCAAGGCGAGAAAGTCATCCAGCCGGGTTACCTTCAGCGGCGGCAGTGCAAAGCTGCACTGCCGGCTTGCGATGTCATCCAGTTGACCCATGATTTCTTCCACACGCAGGCCGTCGGCGAGGCGAAACGGCGCTTTTAGCGTGGCGTGAAATCCGTAGCGACGCGGGTCGGCAGTGAGCGCGGCAAAGCATTCGCCCGCGAGACCATCGATGTCCGGCTGGCGCAGCGATTTTCCGCTCGCCGCGCAGCGGCCCAGCCACTGCGAGCCCAGGCGCCACCACGGATTCTCCGATGCCGGGGCGAAGTAGAGCGCATAGCGCGCCATCGGTTTGGATCCACGATCAGGTGACACGCACAACTCCGTCACAAGATTTTCATATTGGCGGCGTAGATTGAACGCCATCGGGTTGTCGACGTATCCAGACAAACCGCCATCCAGTGCCTACTTGCGGGAGTGTGACTTCACCATGTTGCAGAACAATGACGCTTTGAGCGCGCGCCAGGACTGGATGCGATTGCTCGTCTGTGCGCCGCTGGATGTGCTGGAATCCTGGGCGCTTGCGCCTGCGGTGGTGCATGCGCAAACGTCATTTGTCTGGCTGAGAAAGCCGCAAACCGGCCTAGTGATGGTGCGCGGCAGAGCAGGAGGCACCGGTGATCGTTTCAACCTCGGTGAAATGACCGTGACGCGTTGCGCCTTGCGCTTGCACGACGGCGCTCACGGCGTCGCCTACGTACAAGGTCGCTCGCATCGCAAGGCCGAACTGGCTGCTCTGGCCGATGCGTTGCTGCAAACGCCCAACGTTGGCAGCGCAGTGGTGCAGGGACTCATTGTGCCGCTGCGCGCACGCGCCGATGCCGGGGCACGCGCCCAGCAGCACAAAGCGCAAGCCACACGCGTGGAATTTTTTACCCTTGCGCGGGCAGAGGGCTGAACATGGACGCTCGCCGCGATCTGTCCGCCATCGGTCCCGGGTTTTCCGATCCGGAAATTGCCAGTCAGGCGGTATTCCGCCGCGGTCTCGAGGCGCTGTCACACCCGGGATCCTTGATCGAAGTCGATAGCGACGCCGAGGTGCCGGCGGGCGTGGGTGCCGCCGCGTGCGCCCTGCTGCTCGCGCTGCCCGACCAGGACACGCGGTTGTGGCTGGCGCCGGCTTTCAGTCAAGAAGCGGCGGCGTATTTCCGCTTTCATACCGGCTGTCAGATGACGAGCGTGCATGGCGAAGCCGATTTCGCGCTGGTCGGCGACGTCACGGAATTGCCTTTGCTGCAAAGCTTCCGCTGCGGCAGCGACGAGTATCCGGACCATTCCGCCACGCTGATCGTTGAAGTGCCCCACATTGCCAGCGACAGCGGTTGGCGCATCGCAGGCCCCGGCATCCGCAATGAAGCACGCCTTTCGGTGCCCGCATTGGGAAAAACGTTCCCGGCGCAGTGGGCTGCCAATCACAAGCTGTTTCCACGCGGCATCGATATTTTCTTTACCTGCGGCGCGCTGTTGTGCGGCCTGCCGCGCACTACTCAACTCGGCGAGGACTGATCAACCATGTATGTAGCGGTGAAGGGTGGCGAACGCGCGATTCTCAATTCCTACGCATTGCTGGCCGATGCGCGGCGCGGCGATCCCGCGGTCCCGGAACTGACCATCGAGCAGATCAAGCAACAGCTCAGGCTCGCGGTGGATCGCGTCATGACGGAAGGATCGATTTACGACCGCGATCTCGCGGCGCTGGCGATCAAGCAGGCATCGGGCGATGTGGTGGAGGCGATTTTCCTGCTGCGCGCCTTTCGCGCCACGCTGCCGCGCTTCGGTTACGCGCAGCCGATCGACACCGCCCGTATGCGATTGTGGCGGCGTATTTCGGCGACCTTCAAGGATTTGCCCGGCGGGCAGGTGTTGGGTCCCACCTACGACTACACGCAGCGCCTGCTGGATTTTTCGCTTGCTTCGCCTGCGGATGACGTTGGAAGAGCGGCGGCGCAGCAGGACGGCGACGCAAACATCGAAGCCGTGCCGGCGGTTGTCGATCTGCTCGGCGACGAAGGCCTCATCGAACCGCATCTGGCGGAGGAAGGCGATCCCGAGCCCCTGGACCTCACGCGTCAGCCGATCTCCTTTCCCGCCGACCGCGCCACGCGCCTGCAAAACCTGGCGCGCGGCGACGAGGGCTTCCTGCTTGCCATGGGGTATTCGACGCAGCGCGGTTATGGCAACTCGCATCCGTTCGCCGGCGAAATTCGCTACGGCTTGGTGGAAGTGGAGATCATCCCCGAGGAACTGGGTTTTCCCGTGATCATCGGTGAAATAGAAGTGACCGAATGCCAGATGATCAACCAGTTCGCCGGATCGAAGTCCACGCCCCCGCAATTCACGCGCGGTTATGGGCTGGCCTTTGGGCATAGCGAGCGCAAGAGCATGGCGATGGCGCTGGTGGATCGGGCATTGCGCGCCGAAGAACTGGGCGAGCAGGCCGTTGCCCCGGCGCAGATGCAGGAGTTCGTCCTTTCCCATTCCGACAATCTCGAAGCCTCGGGTTTCGTGCAGCACCTCAAGCTGCCGCACTACGTGGATTTCCAGTCCGAGCTTGAGCTCGTGCGCAAGATGCGCGCCGAGCATGGCCTGCGCCGCCGCGAAGAGGAGGCCGCCGCGTGAAAATCAGGGACAACCCAGCACTTGCCGTGCG
>JAJYMF010000310.1 GCA_021787175.1 Pseudomonadota bacterium
GCCGAAGCAGCTGTCGGTCCCGCGATGGCAGGTCGGACCGACCGGGTCCGCCAGCACCAGCAGGCTGTCCGCATCGCAGTCGGCGTGGATCGAGACCAGCTTGAGGATATGCCCCGAGCTCTCGCCCTTGGTCCACAGGCGCTGCCTGCTGCGGCTGTAGAAGGTCACCTTGCCGCCGGCCAGCGTCTGCGCCAGCGCCGCGCGGCTCATGTAGCCCAGCATCAGCACGCGGCCGTCCGCCGCGTGCTGGACCACCGCGGGCAGCAGTCCGTCGCCCTTGTCCCAGGCGAGTCGATCGGGGTCGAAGTCGATGGCATGGGTCATGGCCGCACCTCGATGCCGGCCTGCGCCAGCGTCCGTTTCAGTTCCGGAATGGCGATCGCGCCCGAATGAAAGACGCTGGCCGCCAGCGCGCCGTCGACGTCGGCGCCGCGGAAGACTTCGACAAAATGGGCCATCGTGCCGGCGCCGCCCGAGGCCACCAGCGGCACCCGGCAGACGGCACGCGCCGCGCCCAATTGCTCGAGGTCGTAACCCGCGCGCACGCCGTCGCTGCCCATGCAGTTGAGCACGATCTCGCCGGCGCCGCGGCGCTGCGCCTCGACGATCCAGTCCAGCGTGCGTCGCGGTAGCGCCTCGATGCGCGCCGGGTCGCCGCTGTTGCGGCGCACGCGCCACTCGCCGTCGGCGTCGCGCAGGCTATCGATGCCGACCACCACGCACTGCACGCCGAACGCGGCGGCCAGATCGTCGATCAGCGTCGGCCGCTCCAGCGCCGGCGAGTTGATCGACACCTTGTCGGCGCCGGCGTGCAGCACCGCGCGTGCATCCTCGACGCTGCGGATGCCGCCGGCAACGCAGAACGGAATGTCCAGCTCGCGCGCCACGCGCTCGACCCAGGCGACATCGACGCGGCGCCCCTCGGGGCTGGCGCCGATGTCGTAGAACACCAGCTCGTCGGCGCCCGCGTTGCGGTAATGCCGCGCCCGTTCGACGCTATCGCCCATGTCGACGTGATCGCGAAAACGCACGCCCTTGACGACGCGGCCATCCTTTACATCGAGGCAGGGAATGATGCGGCGGGTCAGCATGCCAGGGCCTCCGCCAGCGTGAAGCGCCCTTCCAGCAGGGCGCGACCCAGGATCACGCCGGCCGCGCCGGCCGCACGCGCGGTGCAAAGGTCGTCCAGATCGCGCACCCCGCCCGAGGCCTGCACAGCCAGCGTCGGTGCCAGCGTGCCGAGGTGCCGGTACAACTCGATGTTGAGGCCGCCCAGCATGCCGTCGCGGTCGATGTCGGTGCACAGCAGATGGCCCGCTCCGGCGGTCGCGTAGGCGCGCACGCGCTCGTCCAGCGTCGCGTCGCCGGCCTGCGTCCAGCCGGCCGTCGGCAGCTGCCAGGCACCGTCGCGCTGACGCGCATCGAGCGCGATCACCAGACGCCCGGCGCCGAAGTCGCGCAACCATCCGCCGACGGTCTCCGGCGCACGCACGGCGATGCTGCCGATCACGACACGCGTGGCGCCGGCATCGAGCAGGCGCTGCACATCGGCCACGTCGCGCACGCCGCCGCCGGCCTGTACCTGCAGCCCGATACGCGCCAGCTGCCCGATCAGCGCCAGCTGCGTGAAACGCCCGACGCGCGCGCCATCCAGATCGACCACGTGCAGCCAGCGCGCACCGGCATCGCGATAGCTCGCCGCCAGCGTCAGCGGGTCGACGTCATAGCGCGTCTGCCGGTCGTAGTCGCCCTGCTGCAGGCGCACCACGCGACCCTCGCGCAGGTGGATCGCGGGAATGATCGCGAAGTTCATAAGCTCAGGAAATTCCGCAGCAACTGCGCGCCCGCCGCCGCCGAGCGCTCCGGATGAAACTGCATGCCGCAGACGTTGTCGTGCCGGACCACGGCGCTGAACGCACCGCCGTGATCGGCGCACGCCAGCGTATACGCGTCGAGCGGCGCGGCGTAGCTGTGCACGAAATAGGCGAAGGCGGGATCGCCCAGGTCCGCGAGCAGCGGATCGCGCGTCAACACCTGCAGCCGGTTCCAGCCCATGTGCGGCACGCGCAGACCGGCGCGCTCCGGCAGGTGATGCACCGTGCCCGGCAGCAGGCCCAGGCACTCGGTGTCGCTCTCCTCCGAGCGCTCGAACAGCAACTGCATGCCCAGGCACACGCCCAGTACCGGCTGGCGCAGGCCGCGCAGCACTTCCACCAGCCCGGCCTCGCGCAGCAGGCGCATGCCCGGGCCGGCGGCGCCCACACCGGGCAGGATCACGTGCGAGGCCGCGCGGATGCGCTCGGCGTCGGCGGTCAGCTGCGCATCCACGCCCAGGCGCGTGAGCGCATAGCGCAGCGAGCCGATGTTGGTGCCGCCGGCCTCGACCAGCACCACCTCCGGCGATCGCGCGCTCACAGCACGCCCTTGGTGCTGGGCAGGTCGTCGCCCTCGCGCTGCAATGCCGTGCGCAGCGCGCGCGCCACCGCCTTGAAGCAGCCCTCGACCATGTGATGCGCGTTCTCGCCGCGCACATCCAGGTGCAAGTTGGCGCCCAGGCTGTCGCACAACGAGCGGAAGAAGTGCGGCACCAGCTCGGTCGGCAGGTCGCCCACGCGCTCGCGCGGGAACGCGCCCGCAAAGACGAAATACGGCCGCCCGGACAGATCCAGCAGCGCGCTGACCCGGCTCTCGTCCATCGGCAGACGCACACGGACCGCCGCGGCCGCCTCGTCCGTCTGCACGGCAGGACCGTCCGTATCGACCGCGATCTCGGCATCGCCATAGCGGCCGATGCCACGCTTGTCGCCCAGCGCCTCGCGCAGCGCCTGCCCCAGCGCCAGCGCGCAGTCCTCGACGGTGTGATGCTCGTCGATCTCGAGGTCGCCGCGCGCTTCCAGTTCGAGCGCGAAGCCGCCGTGCTTGCCCAGCTGTTCGAGCATGTGATCGAAGTAGCCCAGGCCGCTGCGCACCCGCGGCGGCAGCGGTGCATCCAGATCGACGCGCACCGTGATGCGCGTCTCGCGGGTGACGCGCTCGACGCGCGCGATGCGCGGCGCATCGCAAAGCCCGTGCGCCACCTCGGCCCAACTGATGCCCTGCGCGCCGACCCGCAGCCCGCGCACACCCAGATTCGCGGCGAACTGCAGGTCGGTCTCGCGGTCGCCGACCATCGCCGAGGCGGCTCGGCTCCAGCCGTCATCAGCCAGATAGTGACGGACCATGCCGACGCCGGGCTTGCGCGTGTCGCGGCCCTCGTGCGGCAGGCTGCGGTCGATCAGGATCTCGCGGAAGCGGATGCCCTGCGACTCCAGCACCTGCAGCAGCAACCGCTGCGGGCCCTCGAAGGCGCTTTCGGGGAACGCGTCGGTGCCGAGACCGTCCTGGTTGCTGACCATCACCAGCTCGAAGCCGGCGGCCACGCAGCGCTGCAGCGCGGCGATCACGCCCGGCAGCAGGGCCAGCTTCTCGTAGCGGTCGATCTGCTCGTCGGCGGGCTCCTCGATCAGGCAGCCGTCGCGATCGACGAACAGCAGCTTGCGCGCGCTCATGCGGCCTCCCGACGCGCGGCCAGCGCGGCGAGCAGGGCGTCGTTCTGCTCCGGCGTGCCGATGCTGATGCGCAGCGCGTCCGCCAGCCCGGGATAGCGGCGGATGTCGCGCACCACGATGCCGGCCCGCAGCAGATCGGCATACACCGCAGCCGCATCGGTGAAACGTACGGCGAGGAAGTTGGCCTGCGAGGGCAGCACCGCGCGCACGCCGGGCAGCGACGGCAGCGCCGCCGCGAGCCGGGTGCGCTCGCTGCGCACGGTCGCGATGCGCTCGCGCACCAGCGCCGCACCGCTATCGTGCAGCACGGCCAGCGCGGCATCGACGCAGGGCGTCGGCAGCGGATACGGCGGCATGATCCGCCGCAGCAGCGCGATCACCTCGGGCGCCGCCAGCAAGCTGCCGATGCGCGCGCCGGCCAGCGCCCACGCCTTGGACAGCGTGCGCAGCACACCGAGATGCTCATGGTGGTCGAGCAGCGTGGCCGCGCTGGGCGCATCGGCGAACTCGATGTAGGCCTCGTCGACGATCAGCAGCGCCCGCCCACGCAGCGCCTCGGCCAGGTGCTCGATGGTCGCCAGCGGCACCAGCCCGCCGGTCGGATTGTTGGGCGAGCAGACGAAGACGATCTTGACGGCAGGCGTCAGCCGCGCCAACAGCGCGTCGGCGTCCAGCGTGAAATCCGCCCGCAGCGGGAT
>JAJYMF010000348.1 GCA_021787175.1 Pseudomonadota bacterium
GGCCGCCGCCGGCGGCGCGCTGGTGGTCGGCATTCCGGCGCGAGCATGGGCACAGCAGGACGGCCGCGAAGACCTCGCCATCCTCGGCGACAGCTGGACCGCGTTGAATGCGTTCGTGCGCGTCGAGCCCAACGGCCGCGTGATCATCGGTGCGCGCACGCCGGACATGGGCCAGGGCACGCGCACGTCGCTGCCGCGCATCATCGCCGACGAGATGGACGCCGACTGGGCGCAGGTGACGGTGACGCCGCTGCCGCTGGGGGTCGAGGACGACCATGGCGCGCCGCGCTGGCTGTATGGCCCGCAGAGCGCGGGCGGCAGCACCAGCATCCCCAACGCATGGCGCGATCTGCGCCAGGCCGGCGCCGCCGCGCGCTGGCTGCTGGTGCAGGCCGCCGCCGCTCGTACCGGCCTGCCGCCGGACCAGCTGCGCACCGAAGCCGGCTGGGTGATCACCCCGGACGCGCGCCGGCTCGGCTACGGAGAGCTGGCCGCGGATGCCGGCAAGCTCAGCCTGCCCGATGCCGGCGTGGCGCTGAAATCGCCGCAGGCCTATCGTCTGATCGGCCAGGCGGCCCAGGGCGTCGATGTGCCGGCGATCGTCACCGGCACGCAGAAGTTCGGCTACGACCATTACTGGGGCGACGGCCTGATCGCGATGATCGTGCGCTGTCCGTATTTCGACGGCGAACTCGACCATCTCGACGCCAGCGCGGCGCTGGCGATCGACGGCGTCGAAAAAGTCCTGCCGCTGCCGGCGATGCCCGCCGGTACCCTGCTCGGGCACGGCCCGCTGGCACCAGGCGTGGCGGTGCTCGCCCGGGACACCTGGTCGGCGCTGAAGGGCCGCGCTGCACTCGACGTGCGCTGGAAACCGCGCGACGGCGCCGATGCCTCAACCACGGCGCTGGAGCGTCAGGCGGACCACGCGCTGAGGGGCGCGGCGACCACGACGGTGCGCCACGACGGTGACTTTGCACACGCCTTTCGCAGCGCCGCGCGGCGCATCGAGGCGCGCTACGTGGTGCCGTTCGTCGCCCACGCCACCATGGAACCGCAGAACTGCCTGGTGCGCATCGATCCCGATCGCGCCTATCTGATCGCCGCCACGCAGACCCCGCGCAGCGCGTTCGAGATCGTGCGCCAGATCACCGGCCTCGGCCCCGGCCAGATCCGCATCGAGATGCCGCGCATCGGCGGCGGCTTCGGCCGTCGGCTCGACAACGATTACGTCGCCGAGGCGGTGCTGCTGGCCAAGGCGGTAGGCAAGCCGATCAAGCTGCAGTGGACGCGCGAGGACGATCTCGGTCACGACGCCTATCGCCCGTTCGGCGTGCATGCGCTGGCCGCCGGCGTCGATCGCCAGGGCCACATCGTGGCCTGGCGCCAGCAGCTGGCCAGCACCTCCGAGCTGTGGCGACGCGGCGTGCCGGCCGACAGGCTGTGGACGTCCGAGCTGTATCCCGACGATCCGCCTGCGGGCATGGTGCCCAATCTCGACCTGGCGTGGTTTGCGCTCGACTTCCCGCTGCCGCGCGGCAACTGGCGCGCGCCCGGACACACCGCCAACGCGTTTGCGGTGCAGAGCTTTCTCGACGAGATCGCCCACGCCACGCGCCAGGATCCGCTCAAGCTGCGGCTGGCGTTGCTGGGCGCGCCGCGCCTGCTGCCGTACTCCAGCCACGGCGGCCCCACGCTCGACACCGGACGCCTGGCCAACGTGCTGCAGCTGGCGGCTCAGCGCATCGGCTGGGGCAGCCGCCCGCCCGCCGGCCACGGCCGCGGGCTGGCCTGCCACTTCACCTTCGGCGGCTACGTCGCGCACGCGTTCGAGGTGTCGGTCAGCGGCGGCAAGCTCGCCATTCACCGCGCCATCGCGGCGGCCGACGTCGGCCGCGTGATCGACCCCAACGGAGTCGACGCGCAGATCAGCGGCGGCACCCTCGACGCGCTGTCCACCGCGCTCAACCTGGCGATCACGGTGCGCGACGGCGCGGTGGTGCAGCAGAACTTTCCCGACTATCCGCTGGCGCGCATGGGCGAGATGCCGCGCGAGGTCGAGGTGATCCAGGTGCCCTCGCAGGCCGACCCAGCCGGCGCCGGCGAGATGGGCGTGCCCAGTGCGGCCCCGGCGCTGGCCAACGCGATCTTCGCCGCCACCGGCGTGCGCCTGCGGCGGATGCCCTTCAAGCCCGAGATCGCACGCATCGGCTGAAGGGAGTGCGGGCGGCGGCATTGCCGTGGCGCTGAGGACATCAAGCCGGATCCTTCGCTGCGCTCAGCAACTGGGTTGTCACCCTGAAGCACAGACCCTTCGCTGTGCTCAAGGTGACAACGGCGTTGTCATCCTGAGGCCGCAGGCCGAAGGATCTGGCGCTCGGGGTGGCCTCAATGCGGAGCCTGCGGTGTACTGGCTGCGGACGCGGGATCGAAGTCCGGCACCAGCGGACGCGCCTTGGGCAGGGTCTGGATGCGATGCAGTTCCTTGACGGTCTCCGGCGTCAGGATCTCGGGTGCCGGACCGAAACCGCACCCGGCCAGCAAGGCCAGCGGCACCGCGACGCACTTCATCACCACGTTGCCCGGCAGCCTGACCGTCTTCTCGACCATGGTCTTGCGAACCAGTCGGCTCAGCGCATCCTCGCGGTCGGGCACCCACGCCTTCTCGAACGGCGTCGGCTTGTAGGTCAGCGGCAGCCGGGGATGCAGATCGAGATTTCCCTGCGGCCGCGGCGCGACGTAGGCCGGCGTCGCGGCCGGTGCCGCCGCGAAATCGCTCTTCGGCAACAGCAGCGCGCCGTCGGGGGCGTATAGATGCAGCGGCGTCGCCGTGGTCGTCGGTGTCGGGACCGGTTCGGGCAACGGCGCCGCGCTGTGCCTTTCGATGCGCGCCACGGTGCGCTCGACGGGCGCTGCCGGCGCGCCCGGCAACGCCGACCTGACCACCACCGCGGGTGGCGGTGCCGGTTCGATCAACTCCACCTCGATGGCCTGGCGATGCGGCAGCGGCCAATGGCCGGGCGTCGGGCGCGAGCCGAACCAGAGGGCGACGAACAGCAGCGCGTGCAGGAGCAGCACCGCCCCGACGGCGAGCGCGATGTGCAGCCGCTGCGGCGGCGGCCGGCGCCGGTACTGCGCGCGCAGCAGCGCGTGGCCCTCGCGATCGAACCCCGGCGACGGCAGCGGCAGCGCATCCGCCGCCAGCCGGAAGGGCTGCGGCGGGCGGTACATGCGGACAGCGTCGAGGGCGGCGCGAAAGGGGCCTGCGGGCATGGGCAGCCAGGGTGAGGCGCGAGGAAACGCCGCGCTCAGGGTACGCCGCGCGCGCTAAGCCGGCGTTAGCCGCGCCGCGGCCAACGGCGCGGCGCCGGGACGGAGTTCAGTTGACCGGCGTGACGTACTGGTCGACGCGCACGCGCAGGCGTTCGCCGGGAGCGTAGGGCGTGCGCGTGCGGTAGGTGCGGCCGTCGTAGCGGTAGGTCACGTCGTAGCCGATCACGCGGTCGCGCTCGCGCCATTGCGTCTGCACGCGGCAGTCCTGATAGCCCGGCACATAGCCGCGCTGCGACTGGTAGTAGCCGTCGCCGCGGGAGGCGTTGTTGCCGACCGCGCCCCCGATCACCGCACCGGCGATCGTGGCTGCCGCGCGGCCGTCGCCGTGGCCGACGGTGTTGCCCAGCGCGCCGCCGATGATCGCGCCCAGCAGGGTCGCCGGACCCTGGTTGGGATTGACGTAGCGCGTGCGTTCGACCTCGTAGCCCGGCTGCTCGTAGCAGACCTGGCGCGACACCGGCTGGCGGTCGGTGCCGTAGATCGGCTGCGCATCGACGACGCGCGCCCAGGCATAGCGGGCGCCGTCGTCGTGACGACGCCAGCCGTGTGCGGGTGCCCAGTCGGGCGGATCCGCCAGCGCCGGTGCGGCGACCGTGCACAGCATCGCCGCGGCGAGAACGATCGACGTGGTTTTCATGGCCTGCCCCCGCAGAACTCGTGTTTTGTCCTGGGCTTACGCTAGCGCCGCGCGCTGAATTGCGCTTGAACCGTGGCGCCTTTGCTGCCGCCGTTCAGCCGCCGTCATCCCCGCCGTCGCCGCGGCCGCCGATCCGCACGCGCTCGCCGGGATCGTGGTCCATGCGCCGGCGGTAGGTGCGGCCGTCGTGCCGGTAGGTGACGTCGTAGTAGGCGGGCGGGCCGCCGCCTTCGTCGCGGCATTCGACGCGGTAGCCCGGACG
>JAJYMF010000127.1 GCA_021787175.1 Pseudomonadota bacterium
GACGGACGATCATCAAGTCCTGGCCCGCCATCGATTCGTGGTGTGGATGTCGCGTCCGCAACGCGGCGGCGGCTGGTATCTGGCGGCGTTCAATCTCGCCGACCGGGTGCGGACCCTGAAGCTGCCATGGCGCGCGCTGTCGTTGCGGGGGCGACGCTACCGGCTGCGTGACTTGTGGCAGCGGCGGTCCCTCGGCTCGGCGGACGCGCTGCGCGTGCGGCTCGCGGCGCATGGATCGCTCCTGTATCGCCTGAGACGCGTGCCAGCCGCGGCGCGGGGATGATACTTGCAAGGTATCCACAGCGATGCGACGACGACAGTTCTTCGGACTGATGGCCGGCACGGTGGCGGCAAGCTCGCTGCCGCTGAGGCACAGGCCGGCGCAGGCGGCGGGCGTTGCGCCGGTGGCGCCGGGGTTCGATCGCGACTGCTACGATTACGCGCAGTTCTGCGCCGTTGCCGAGCGCGAGCGCGTGTTCTACGCGCTGCGCGACGGCGCCATCGTGGCGCAGCGGCTGGATGAGGCGAGTTGGCGGCCGAGCGGCTGGGGGCATCCGCCCACGCTGCCGGTGCCGGGGGGGTCCTGGGACGGGGTGCCGATGGGTGCGCCCCTGCCGGGATTGGCCGGGTCCGGGCCCTATTCGGCGACGTGGGATTCACTGCTACAGTACGAGTGTCCCGAGTGGTACCGGGACGCCAAATTCGGCATCTGGAATCACTGGAGCCCGCAGTGCGTCCCAGAGGACGGGGACTGGTATGCACGCAACATGTATATTCAGGGGGGAACGAAGTACGGTCCCGTCCGCGATCAGTACGCGTATCAGCTCCGACATTACGGGCCTCCCTCGCGCTTTGGGTACAAGGATCTGTGCGCGCAATGGACGTTGCTCAACTGGGAGCCCGAGGATCTGATGGACCTGTACGTGCGCGCTGGGGCGCGACTGTTTCTCGCGCTCGCCAATCATCATGACGGCTTCGATACCTGGAATTCCAGACACCATGCCTGGAACGCGCAGCGTATCGGTCCGCACCGCGACGTGATTGGCACCTGGGCGCAGGCGGCGCGCAGGCGGGGCCTGCGCTTCGGCGTGACCGTGCATCAGGCACGCAACTGGTGGTGGTTGCAGACCGCGCATGGCGCCGACAGGACCGGCCCGTACGCCGGCATTGCCTACGATGGCCGGCTCACTGTGGCGGACGGCAAGAGTCAGTGGTGGGAGGGCTTCGATCCACAGCAGCTCTACGCGCCGAAGCATCCTCACGATGCACTGCCGGATGTGTCGTACGTCAAGAACTTCTACGATCGTACGCGCGACCTGATCGATCAGCACGATCCGGATCTGCTCTACTTCGACAATCCGCTGCTGCCACTCGGCTGGGGCGGGATGAGCCTCGGCGCCTATTTCTACAATCGCAGCGGTGCGCGGCACGGGGGACAAGTCCAGGGCGTCATCACGGTGAAGGAAGTGCCCGCGCGGCTGCAGAAGTCGGTCGTGGCCGATATCGAGCGGGGCCTGAGCGCAACGATCCGCCGCTATCCGTGGCAGTCCGAGACCTGCATCGGGGATTGGCACTATCTGCGCAGGCTGTACGAACAGCCCGGCGAGTTCGGTGGCTACATGCATCCGCGCGAGGTCATACACTGGCTGATCGACACTGTGAGTAAGAACGGCACGTTCATCCTGAATATCCCGGGCAAGCCCGACGGCACAATCGACGCCAAGGAGCGCCTCATTCTGGAGAGGCTCGGGACCTGGATGGCGGTCAACGGCGAGGCGATCTACGCGACGCGCCCGTGGAAGGTGTACGGCGAGGGCCCGAGCGTCGTGCGCGCCGGGTCGTTCCAGGGAAAGAGCGTCGAGGCGCTCGGCAGCGCGGACCTGCGCTTCACGTGCAACAAGGCCGCAACGACGGTCTATGCGATTGCGCTAGGCTCGCCGCGAAGCCCGCTGCGCATTCACGCCCTCGGCACCGACGCCGCTACGCGGCCGGGGCGCGTGGCGCAGGTGGAACTGCTGGGCGATCCAGTTGCATTGCGCTGGCGGCAGACCGGGGCAGCTTTGCAGGTCGAGCTGCCGAGGGTTGCCTGCGAGGCAGAGTACGCGGTGGCGCTGCGGGTGCGTCTGACATGATGGACGGGGCAGCTGGGGACAATTCGTATTCGAGGTGTCAGGTGACAGACTCATCGGTCAAAGGAATCTCTATCGCGCATGGCGATTACGCGCTCGAGATCTTGCCGGGGCTGGGCGGAGCGCTCGCCGGCCTGCGTTTTCGCGGATCGGAAGTGCTGCGGCGTACTCCGCCGGGCGCCACCGAGCCGCTGGAGAGCGCGGGCTTCCCGCTCATGCCCTTTGCCAACCGAATCGCGCATGGCCGCTTCCGTTTCGGGGCCCGTCAGGTGCAGCTGGCGCGCAACGCGCCCGGTCAGGCCCATCCGTTGCATGGCCAGAGCTGGCGTGCGCCCTGGACGGTCGAGTCTCACAATACGCGCCAGGCGGTATTGGCGTTCGAGTATGCACCGGGCGATTGGCCGTGGCCGTACCGGGCGCAACAGATATTTACGCTGCAGACCTGGGGTCTGGAGGTGCGGCTGACGCTCGAGAACCGCGCGAGCGAGCCGATGCCGGCCGGAATCGGCTGGCATCCCTACTTTCGCCGCACGCCCTTGACGCGCCTGCGCGCCGAAGTCGCGGGTGTGTGGCTCGCCGATCAGCAGTGCCTGCCGACGTCACTTGCGCCGGCGCACCAGATTTTGGACTGGAGCCGAGGCGAGCGGCCGCCCGAGAAACTCATCGATCACTGTTATACGGGCTGGAGCGGCCGGGCTGACCTCGTGATACCGGAGGAGCAGCTGTGCGTACGGCTCGAGGCCGACGAGCCGCTTCGCTGGTTGCACGTCTACGTTCCGCCCGGGCAGTCCTTCCTGTGCCTCGAGCCCGTCAGCCACATGCCCGATGCGCTCAATCGGACGGCGGCGCCGGGGGTGAGCGGCCTGCGCGAACTGCTGCCCGGTGAGACGCTGACGGGCACTATCAGGCTCGCGGTGAGTCCTCAGTCGTGCGCCGCCTGACTGGCCCGAGGCGGTACCGCGCCGCGCTGGTATTGTCCGCGCTCTACGCGCTGCCTGCGCTCGCGACGCACGGCGTGCTCCCCTATCGCTGGCGCAACGTTACGGTGGGCGGCGGCGGGTTCGCGCCGGCGGTGATTTTCACTCCGGCAGAGCGCGGGTTGGCGTATCTGCGCACCGACATGGGCGGCGCGTACCGCTGGAGCGCGCGGCGCAGAGCGTGGATCCCGCTGGAGGATGCCATTGCGCAGTCGAGTTACTTCGGGATCGAGAGCATCGCCGCCGACCCGCGCAACGCGAACGTCGTCTACCTCGCGGCCGGCATGTATCCAAGCGAGCCGGCCGCGATTCTGCGCTCGGATGATCGCGGCGCAACCTGGCACATCTATCCGACGCCGTTTCGCATGGGCGGAAACATGCCGGGACGTGGGGTCGGGGAGCGTCTGGCGATCGACCCCAACGAGCCGGCAATGCTGTATTTTGGCTCGCGCTACGACGGGCTGTGGCGCAGCACGGACCGGGGCGCGCACTGGCGCCGAGTCGCATCGTTTCCGTGGCGCGGGCGGGGCTGGCGCGCCTCGCCGCCGGGGCAGGCCGGGATCAGTTTCGTGACGATCGAC
Source organism: Pseudomonadota bacterium (assembly GCA_021787175.1). GTDB lineage: Bacteria > Pseudomonadota > Gammaproteobacteria > Xanthomonadales > Rhodanobacteraceae > Metallibacterium. The sequence goes on from JAJYMF010000127.1 coordinate 3,688, forward strand.
CCCTCGAGCGGCAGGCCCGGCCATGCCTCCCGGCGCCTGTACGTCGGGTTGACCCTGCCGGGGGATGAGCATCTGTTCAGCACCGACGACGGCGGTGCGACCTGGCACGCCGTGCGTGGACAGCCGCCCGCGGACCTGTTGCCCGTGCAGGCGGGACTCGATGCGCGCGGCCGGCTCTACGTTACCTACAGCAACGGCGTGGGTCCCAACGGGATCACCGCCGGGGCGGTCTATCGCTATGACACGCGCACCGGCCGCTGGCGCGACATCACGCCGCCGACGCCCGGTGGGGCGGCCGGCCGGGGTGGCTTCATGGGGCTCTCGGTCGATTACGCCCGGCCGGGTTTGCTGCTCGTTGCGACAGTCGATCGGTGGCACGGCGGGGATATCCTGTGGCGGTCGGTCGATGGCGGGATGAACTGGACCAACGTGCGTACGCTGAGTCGCCGTGATGTGGCCGCGACGCCCTTCCTGCTCTGGGGCCACCGGAAGGCGAGCTTCGGCTGGTGGATCGCCGGCATAGCGATCGATCCGTTCGAT
>JAJYMF010000066.1 GCA_021787175.1 Pseudomonadota bacterium
ATGAGCGCCAATCCGCACGCCAACGGCGGCCTGCTGCGGCGCGACCTGCGCATGCCGGACTTCCGCGACTACGCCCAGGCGGTGGCGCAACCCGGCCGGGAGCGGGCCATGAACACCCGGCCGCTGGGGGCCATGCTGCGCGACGTGATGCGGCTCAACATGCGCAATTTCCGCGTCTTCGGCCCGGACGAGAATACCTCCAACAAGCTCGACGCCATCTATGAGGTGAGCAAGAAGCTGTGGCTGGCGCAAACCCTGCCCGAGGATGCCGACGGCGGCGAGCTCTCCACCGACGGCCGCGTATTGGAGATGCTCTCCGAACATACCCTGGAGGGCTGGTACGAAGGCTATGTCCTCACCGGCCGCCATGGCTTCTTCGCCACCTACGAGGCCTTCGTGCACGTCATCGACTCCATGGTCAACCAGCACGCCAAGTGGCTGGCGATCTGCGAGGAACTGCCCTGGCGCGCGCCCATCGCCTCCATCAACCTGCTCATCACCTCCACCGTCTGGCGCCAGGATCACAACGGCTTTACCCACCAGGACCCGGGGTTCCTGGATGTGGTGGTGAACAAGAGCCCGCAGGTCACGCGCATCTATCTGCCGCCGGACGTCAACTGCCTGCTCGCCACCGCCGACCATTGCCTGCGCAGCCACAACGACATCAACGTGATCGTCTGCGACAAGCAGTCGCACCTGCAGTATCTCGACATGGATGCCGCCATCCGGCATTGCACCAAGGGCCTGGGCATCTGGGACTGGGCGAGCAACGACCAGGGTAGCGAACCGGACGTGGTGCTGGCCGGCTGCGGCGATATCCCGACCCTGGAGGCGCTGGCCGCCACCGCCCTGCTGCGCGAACACTTCCCCGATCTCAAAATCCGCTTCATCAACGTGGTAGACCTGTTCCGCATGACCTCGGCGGAAGAACACCCGCACGGGCTCTCCGATCCCGACTTCGACAGCCTGTTCACCGTCGACAAACCCGTCATCTTCAACTTCCACGGCTATCCCTGGCTGATCCACCGCCTGGCCTACCGCCGCACCAACCACAAGAACCTGCACGTGCGCGGCTACAAGGAGCGCGGCAACATCAACACGCCGCTGGAACTGGCCATCGAGAACGAGATCGACCGCTTCAGCCTGGCCATCGACGTCATCAACCGCGTGCCCCGGCTGCACGTGGCCGGTGCTCACGTGAAGGAGAAGCTGCGCGACCGGCAGATCGACTGCCGCCGTCATGCGCACCAGCACGGCGTTGATCGACCGGAGGAGAGCGACTGGGTATGGCCGCACTGAAACCGACCATCCGGGCGTTCGCCGGATTGTTGCTGCTTTCCTTCGCCGTGATCCAGGGACGGCCGGGTTCTGGCGGCCTTCGTCGCGCTGCGTGGGCCCGGGACGCACGATTTTTTCCTGGCCGTGGCCTGGCTCGGTTCCAGTTATGTCCTGGTCCGCGGCGACCCTCATGCAGATGGCGGCGTTGCCCGACCTGCCGCCGCGCCTGGCGGGCGGCCTGCTGGTCTGGCTGGAGCGGATGGCCGGATTTCCGGCAGATTGAACATTTACGCTGGAGAACGGGTTCATGGACATTATGGAAAAGGCTGTGCCACGGCGCTTACATTGCGGAGCATGTGAATGAGCCCGCTCTTCACCTGGGTTTTCTCGATCCTCGCCGCCGTCATGCTGTTCCTGCACGGACTGGCGGCGTTCTCGGAAGAGATGGCGCGGCTCGGCGGGGAGCGCCTGCGCGACGCACTGCGCCGTTTGACGCGAACCGACTGGCGCGGCGCGCTGGTTGGCGCCGTTGCGACCGCGGTGGTGCAGTCGTCCTCGGCGGTGACTTCCATGGCGGTCGGGCTGTCGCACAACCGCGCCCTGACGGATCGGGGCGCCCTCGCGGTGATGATCGGCGCCAATGTCGGCACCACCCTGACCGCCTGGCTGGTCGCCATGAAAGTGGCGGGGCTGGGTCCGGTCTTCGTTGCGCTGGGCGGCCTCTGGTCACTCGCCGGGCCGCGTCCGTGGCGCCCTTATGGCAAGGCGGCGTTTTATTTCGGCCTCATCTTCCTGGCCTTGGACCTGATCTCCCAGGCCTTGGCGCCGCTGGCGCACAACCCGGCCCTGGCCGAGTGGCACGAATGGCTTGACTCGCCGGTGCTGGCCTTGCTGTTCGGCGCCCTGCTCACGGCGCTGGTGCAATCTTCCTCCGTCGTCAGCGGACTCGCGGTGCTGGCGGTGTCGCAGGGCATCGTCGCGCCGCAGGTGGCGGTGTGGCTGGTGGCGGGCGCCAATATCGGCACCACCTCCACCGCGCTGCTGGCCAGTGCCGCGCTGGACATGCTGGCACGCAAGCTGGCGCTGCTCAACACCGGCTTCAATGTCCTCGGGGTGCTGCTGTTCGCCACACTCTTGCAACCGGTCATTGGCAAAATCCTCGTCATGGACTTGCCCGCCACGCAGCAGGTGGCGATGGTTCATACGGTGTTCAACCTCGCCGCCGCCCTCGTGGCCTTGCTCCTCATGCCCCATGCCTGGCCGCGACTTGACGCATGGCTGAAGCGGGAGATTTGAGCTGTGCAAAGTCCTTTTACGGAACTCGCCCTGCTGCTGCTCATTGCCGCAGCGGCGGGCGCGCTCGCGGCGCGCGTGTTCGCACGCGGGAATCTTGACCGCCTCTTTGGCGGCGCGCATGTGCCTACTGGGAATGCGTGCGCGCATGGCATAAAATGATGCTGAAGTCTTTTATTGGCTGGGGCGTGCAGCCGGATGCTCCGTATTTCCGCCGAGATGGCGGTCGCACGTCGAAGAGAGGAACCACGCATGCACATCCCCTTGCCCATCCTTGCCGCCACGGATTTTTCGTACGCCGCTGATCAGGCTGTGCAGCGCGCGGCGATGCTGGCCCAACGACTCGGTGCCGAATTGACGCTGCTGCATGTGGTGTCGCCCTTGGCGCTGTATCCCGGCATGGAGAGCGGGCCGGGAACCGACGTCTGGGCGGCTGCGTGCGAACGCGCGTCTGCCGGGCAACTCGATGCGCTGGCCGAAGTGCTGCGGTCACGCTACGGCATCGCGGTGCAGACGGCGCAGCGCATCGGTCGGGCGTACCGCCAGATCGCTGATCACGCCGCCGCGATGGGTGCGGGGCTCGTGGTGCTGGGCGCTCGCGGCGAGAACTCGCTGGCGCGCTTGTTGTTGGGTTCTACCACCTGGCGTGTGCTACGGGTGCGTAAAGACCCGGTGCTGGTCGTTCGGAATGCGCCGATCGAGGTCTATCGCCGGCCGTTGGCGGCGGTGGATTTCTCGCCCGACAGCCACGCGGCGCTCGCTTGGGCCGCGCATTTGAGCGCGGACGGTTCCGCCGAGGCACTGCACGTACTGCCGAATGAAGACGAACGGCATTTGCGTGGTGTCGGGCTCAGCGCCGAGGCGGTCCGGCAGCGACGCGTCGACATGCGCGCCATCGCTAAAAACCTTATGGCCAATCTGCTCGCCGACATGCCCGCCCAGGCTGCCGGGCATATCGAGATCGGTCCCGCGGCCAAGATCATCCTGGAGCGCGCCGCCGAGCGGCGCGCCGACTCATTGTTCTGGGCCGGCAAGGTGCCGGCGGGCTGGAGGAGTGGCTGTTGGGCAGCGTGAGCAAGGATGTGGCTCAGGCGGCGGATTGCGACGTGCTGCTGGTGGGCAGCGATGCGCGGCCTGCGTGAGCTGCGTGGCCTGTTGATCCTGGCACTGGCACTCGCCGCCCTGACGGGCTGCGCCAGTTGCACTATGAATTCCACGCCAAAGGGGCGGCCGGCATGACCCCTATCGTCAGACTGGCCGACACCAACCCGAAGCTGCCTGGCTCCGCGCGCTGAGCGCGTCGTTTCCTGACTCCGTGCGAACCTTTCGCCGAACTCGCCCTGCTGCTCGCCATCGCCGCCGCCGTCTGCGCACTGGCGGTGCGGCTGCGCCAGCCGGTGCTGATCGCCTGGATCGCGGTCGGCATCGCCGTCGGGCCGTCGGGGCTGGAACTGGTGCGGGCGCACGACCAGATCGACCTCCTGGCGCAGATCGGCGTGGCCGTGCTGTTGTTCCTGGTCGGCCTGCGGCTCGATCTGCCGCACGTGCGCCACATCGGCGCCGGTGGCGCTGGCCACCGGCATCGGCCAGATTGTGTTCACCAGCGTGATCGGCTTCGTGCTGGTGCTGGCGCTGGGCCGCGACTGGCTT
>JAJYMF010000021.1 GCA_021787175.1 Pseudomonadota bacterium
GGTATCGGCACCACCATTCGCCTGGCGCTGCCGCTGACGCTGGCGATCCTGCGCGCGTTGCGCGTGCGGGTGGGCGAGCGGCTGCTGGCGCTGCCGCTGGCGCAGGTTGCCGAGGTGTTCGAGCTGTCGGCCGCCGCGGCTCAGCAGCTTGACGGGCGCGAGGTCGTCGCGCATCGCGGCCGGCCGCTGCCGCTGTTGCGTCCCGAGCCATGGCTTGGGCTGGCGCGACAAGCCGGGGCGCGCCTGCACGTGGTCGTGGTCGAGGCGGGGCATCACCGCGTCGGACTCGTCGTGCATGCCGTCGAGGGGCGCGAGGATGCGGTGATCAAGCCGCTGGGTCCGCTGTTTCGCGCGGTCAGCGGCATCGCCGGCGCCACGGTTACCGGCGACGGCCGCATCGCCCTGGTGCTCGATGTCGCCGGACTGCTGCGCGCCGGAGCGCACGCGCAAGAGGGGGCGGCATGGAAGTGCTGAGCATCATCGGCATCGTGCTGGCCTTCGCCACCATCATCGGCGGCAGCATTCTCAAGGGCAGCGGGGTGGCGGCGCTGTGGAGCGCGGCGGCGTTCGTGGTGGTCGGCATCGGCACCTCGGCGGCGGTGCTGGTGCAGACCCGGCGTCCGGTGCTGGCGCGCGCCCTGGTGATGCTGCCCTGGGTGGTGCGGCCGCCGACGCGCGACGGTGTCGTGCTGGTGCGCAAGATCCTCGGCTGGAGCGAGACGGCGCGTCGCCAGGGCCTGCTCGGCCTCGAAAGCGCGCTGGCTTCCGAGCGCGACGCATTCGTGCAGAAGGGTCTGCAATTGCTGGTGGACGGCAGCGCGCCGGACAACCTGCGCGCGATCCTCGAAGTCGAACTGGGCGCTCGCGAACACGCCGACATGCAGGCAGCCAAGGTATTCGAGAATGCCGGAACCTACGCGCCGACGATGGGCATCATCGGTGCGGTGATGGGGCTGATGGCGGTGATGGAAAACCTCGCCGATCCCAGCCATCTCGGTCCCGGCATCGCCGGTGCCTTTGTCTCGACGATTTACGGAATCGCATCGGCCAACCTGCTGCTGCTGCCCATCGCGCACAAGCTCAAGGAGCAGGTGCGGGCCCAGGCGCAGCTGCGCGAGATCGTGATCGAGGGACTGCTGGCGATCGCCGACGGCGAAAATCCGCGCAACATCGAGGCGCGGCTGCTGGGCTATCTGCATTGAACGCGCGCGGACAACGATGAGCACGCCGGCTCCACGTCCCGTACCCGCAGCGCCTGGCGCCGGCTCCGCGCCATCCGCGCCGCTGTCGCTGGTGCCCGACTCGGGCAGCTTGCGGCGCGTGCGCAAGCCGCCGCTGCGGCCGCGGTGGCGGATGCCCGAGGAGCACGTCAACCACGAGCGCTGGGCGATTCCCTACGGTGACCTGATCACGCTGCTGCTCGCGTTCTTCGTGGTGATGTATTCGATGTCGCAGGTCAACGAGGGCAAATACCGCGTGCTTGCCCAGTCGATCGCGCACGCGTTCTCGGGGGCTCCGAAGACGATCCGGCCGATCCAGGTGGGGGCCCAGCCCACGCAATCGCCGCTGGTATCGGTGATCGCCTCGTTGCAGCCCGCCGCGCCCGAGGGCGCGCCGCTGCCGCGCCTGCTGATCGCCCACGATGCGCCGCGTGCGAACCCGACGGTTCCTCTCGAAGCGGAGCGTGCCACCACGCCGGCGCTGGGTCGCGTCGCCGACGACGTCGAGACGGCGCTGGCGCCGCTGATCCGCAATGGCACGGTCAGCGTGCGGCGCAGGCCCGGATGGATCGAGGTCGCGATCAATACCGACATCCTCTTTCCCAGCGGTGTCGCCGCGCTCTCGCCGCAGGCCACCCCGGTGCTGGAACGCATCGCCGCCATCCTCGCGCCGCTGCCCAACGCGATCCGCATCGAGGGCTACACCGACGATGTGCCGATTCACACTGCCGCGTTTCCTTCCAACTGGGAGCTGTCGGCGGCGCGTGCCGCCTCGGTGGCGCGGCTGTTCGCCGAACGCAGTGTCGATCCGCGCCGGCTGGGCGTGATCGGCTGGTCGCAGTATCGGCCGGCAGCCGACAACACCACCGTGCAGGGGCGCAACCGCAACCGGCGCGTGCAGATCGTGGTGCTGGGCGGCGACGCGCTGCCGCAACGGTTCTACGACGTCGCCGGCCAGGACCACGCGCGCACGGCAGTGACCGGGTCCGATCCGGCGGCCCCGGCCGAGGCCAGGACGCCGTGAGCGCAGCCATGCACATCTGGGCCATCGCCAACCAGAAAGGCGGCGTCGGCAAGACCACCACCGCCGCGGCGCTGGGAGGGCTGCTGGCCGCGGAGGGACGCGCCACGCTGCTGGTCGACATGGATGCCCATGCCTCGCTCAGCAGCTACTTCGGCATCGATGCGCCGCCGGGCGGAGGCAGCTACGCGCTGTTTGCCGACGGCGCGCAGAGACTGCGCGACGAAATCCAGCGCACGCGCTTCGAGCGGATGCATCTGTTGCCGGCGTCCCCTGCGCTGGCCACGATCGATCGCCAATTCGGTGCGCGGCCCGGCATGGGGAAAGTGCTTGCCGAGGCGCTGGCCGAGGTCGCCGGGTTGTACGAATACGTGCTGATCGACGGCCCGCCGACGCTCGGCGTGCCGATGGTGAATGCGCTGGCGGCCTGCACGCTGGCGCTGCTTCCCACCCAGACCGAATTCCTCGCCCTGCGCGGGCTCGAGCGCATGCTGCAGACACTGGCGATGCTCGAGCGCTCCCGCGGCGCGCCGATTCCGCGCCTGATCCTGCCGACGCTGTTCGACGCTCGAACGCATGCGTCGGTGGCCTGCCTGCGGACTCTGCGCGAGCGGCATGGGCCGGTGCTGGCACGGGCCACCATCCCCGCCGACACGCAGTTGCGCGAAGCGAGCCACGCCGGGATCCCGGCGGGCGCCTGGCCTGGCGCGCGCCGCGGCGGCGACGCCTACCGCGCGCTGCTCGGCGAACTGAGGGAATCAGGGCCCATCTCCGCAAAGGCGCACAGGGCATGAACGACGATGCGATCGGCGACGACGCGCTGCTGACGCGGTATTTCGATGCCCTGCTCGCGCCGGCGTGCGCGCGCGGCTCGGACATGCCGACGGCGCCCGTTGTGCCGGATGCCGAGGCGGAACGTGCGCCGGTCACGGCCCGACGTTACCGGTGCTGTCAGGTCGGCAGCTTGCGGCTCGCGTTGCCGATGGCGGCCGTGGCTGCCGTGCGACCGTGTCCCGTGCTGACGCCGGCCCCGCCCACGGCGCCGCCGTGGCATCTCGGCACCCTGGTCGAGAGCACGCGGCGCCTGCACGTGGTCAGCCTAGCTGCTTTGACCGGGGCAACGCCGGGCCCCGGCAGGACCGACGTGCTGGTGGTGCTCGACGCCGGACACTGGGCGCTGGCCTGCTCCGACGCCGAGGCCGTGATCGAGCTGCGCCATGACGAGGTGCGCTGGCGTGCACGCGGCGGCACACGACCCTGGCTGGCCGGCACTGCACTGGCCCATGGCTGTGCCTTGCTGGATATTCTCGGCCTCACCGGATTGCTGGCTTCAGAGTTGGAGGCGATGGCCGACAAGACAGGCATGGGAGCCCCCGCATGAACGCTGCGCACCAATCCTCTTGCACCGATCGGGATGCCATCGCCCCGGATGTCGCGGACGCGGCGCCGATGCGCTGGATCGGTTTCGAGCTGGCCGGGCAGCGCTATGCCGTGGATCTCGGTCAGGTCCGCGAAATCGTGCGGCCGCCGGAGATCACCCCGGTGCCGGGTGCGGCCGGCGACGTGCTGGGGGTGATCAGCCTGCGCGGAGGCATCCTCGGCGTGCTCGACGGTTGCCGGCGGCTGGGTCTCGCGACGGAATGCCCGGCTACCACGGACGTCCGTCTGGTCGTGTTTGCGCTGGAGAGCGGCCCGGTTGCCCTGCGCGTGGACGCCATCGGCGATGTGATCGAGGCGCCGCGTGCGACCCTGCAGGCGCCGCCGGCGGGGCGTTCGGTGCGTGCAGACGATCCGGTGAGCGCGGTGCTGGCCGATGCCCGGGGCTTCGTCGCAGTGCTCGATGCCGCGCGTCTTTGCCGCTTGCAGCACTGACCGTCCGGTTGTTTGCCATGGTCTTTCCGGGAACGGAAGCGTCGGCATCCTCTCGATGGGGCGAGCAATCCGGATTCC
>JAJYMF010000114.1 GCA_021787175.1 Pseudomonadota bacterium
TCCGGCCATCACGCCGAAACGGTGGCCGAGTTCGAACAGGGCGGTGCTGGCGCGCACCTCGGCGCGGCTGGACATCTCGGCGATGGCGAGATGGTCCTCCAGCTGCTGCGCCGGCAGCAGCTCGAGCTCGGCATCGGGATCGGCCTTGGCGGCCGGTGCCGATGCGCGGTCGAATCCGGCGAGGTGCTCCTCGAGGCTGGCGACGAAACGGGGCGCGAGATCGGCGCGGCCGCGCTTGACCTCGCGCAGGCTCTCGAAGCAGCGCTGCTGCTCGGTGTTGTTGCGCGATTGTTCGGCCAGCTTGAACAACTGCTGCTCGAGATCGGACAGGACCGCGCGCAGCGCCGGCTCCAGCCGCGCGCTGGCCATCGCCATCAGCTCCTCGAGCAACTGGCGCACGCGCGGCGCCAGGTCGCCGCGATCCGCCAGCGTCGGCAGACCCAGCGGCGGCGCCTGCCACCTTTCGCGTCCCTCGACCATCGGGCGATCCCCTCGCTTCCCCGCGCATTCTATGCACGCCGGGACGCGAGGGGCCAGCATGCTGGCGGCTGCCCCGCGGATGGCGGGCTGCACGCGGGCTCTTCGCCTGCGTTCAGGGTGACACCTTCGTTGTCATCATCCCCCAGACCCTTCGCTGCGCTCAGGGTGACATCTTCGTTGTCATCCTGAGGGCGCAGCCCGAAGGATCTGGTCGGCGACCGACGCCGGATGAACAGGCCATCGGCACCATGCATCCATGCGTCGCGCCCCGGCCACGCCATCCCTGGCGCGGCGTTCGTGGGCGCGAGAGCGCCCCTCACCCTTCGCTGCGCTCTCGGTGACAACTTCGTTGTCATCACCCCCAGACCCTTTGCTACGCTCAGGGTGACAACTTCGTTGTCATCACCCCCCAGACCCTTTGCTGCGCTCAGGGTGACACCTTCGTTGTCATCCTGAGGCTGCAAGCCGAAGGATCTGCTCCACGACGCCGATTGCACGGCAGGTCAGGTGATCGCGACCCGCGTCGGTTGCGCGGGACGCCGGATCAGTGCGGGCTCCAGCTCAGCGTCAGCCAGGCCGAGCGCCCCGGCGTGGTGTAGCCGTAGGCAAGGCTGTAGCGGTGGTTGGCGAGGTTGTCCAGGCGCAGGTGCAGCGCCAGCGCGTCGCTGACGGCCCAGTTGAGGCGTGCGTTGACGAGGCCATAGCCGCCCAGGGTGCCGCCGTAGTCCGGGCTGCGGCCGGAGCCGTACAGCTCGAGGCCGGCATTGACGCGCTCGCTGAAGGTGCGGGTCAGCACCACGCTGCCGACGTGCGACGGCCGGCGCAGCAGACGCTGGCCGCTGTCGGCATCGCGCGCATCCAGCCAGGTGGCGTTGGCGTGCACCCCCCAGGCCGCGGCGTGCCAGTCCAGCGTCGATTCGAAACCATCGATGGTCGCGCGGGCGATGTTGATGGCCTGATAGGTGGCGCCACCGCTGAAGTCGATCAGGTCGTTGACCCGGGTGTGGTACGCATCGAGCTTGACCCGCAGCCCCGTCGCGGGCGTCAGCTCCAGACCCGCCTCGCTGCTGGTCGAGCGCTCCGGACGCAGCGCGGGATTGCCGGCGTAGTAGCCGAAATAGCCCGGCGAGAACTCCTCGGAGAGACTCGGCGCGCGGAAACCCTGGCCCCAGCTCGCGGTCAGCCGTGCCCAGTCGCTGAAGCGCCAGCCGACCGCCGCCGAGGCGGTGTCGGCGTTGCCGAAGACGCTGTTGTGGTCATGGCGTCCGGCCAGCGACCAGTCGAAGGCGCCGCGCGCGCCGTACCAGCCGGCGTAGAGGCCGGTGTTGTCGCGGCTGCCGGCATAGACGTCGGTGTTGGCGCCGGTGTCGCGGTTGACGCCGCGCTCGTGCAGCCAGTCGATGCCCAGCGCGAGGCGCTGGCCGTCGCCGAGGCCGATCACGTTCTGCCAGCCCGCCGACTGCCGGCGGCTGAGGTACAGGCTCTGGTAGGCCGGGGTCAGCAGGTCCTCGCGGTCGTTGCCGAGGCTGAACCGTTGCGACCAGGCGCCGCGCACCGGGCCGGCCAGATCCGCGCCCGCGGCCTGCTCGATCACGCGCGAGCTGCCCTGGTTGAAATCGACGTTGCTGTCGCTGCGCAGCACGCTGCCCGACAGCCACTGCGAGCCGACGCGATACGCAGCCCGCGCAGCCAGGTTCCGGTTGCTGAAACCGTCCGCCTGCGGGCTGTAGGCGTAGTTCAGCGGATTGGTCGCGGCGACACCGCGCACGTGGCGTGCGCCGACGATCACGCTGTAGCCGCCGTCCTTGCCCCAGTCGCCGATGCCGGCGCTGCCGGCATAGTCGCCGTGGCTGCCGACGCGGGTGGCCAAGTGCGGGCCGTCGAGCTTGCGGGTGAAGATCTGGATCACGCCGCCGATCGCGTCCGAGCCCCACTGCGCGGCGCGCGGGCCGCGCACGATCTCGATGCGCGCGATCGCATCCAGCGGCAGTTGCTCCCAGGCAAAAGCGCCGGTGTTGGCCGAGGCCACGCGCACGCCGTCCACCAGCACCAGCACCTGGTTGGAATTGGTGCCGCGCAGGAACACCGAGGTCTGCTGGCCCGGCCCGCCGGCGCGGGCGACCTCGATGCCGGCCTGCAGGCGCAGCAGTTGCAGCAGGTCGCTGGCGCCGCTGCGGTCGATGTCGGCGCGGGTGATCACGCTGACGTCGGCGAGGGTGTCGGCGCTGGTTTGCGGGAAGCGCACCGCGGTGACGATCACCTCGGGTTGCCTGGTGGGCTGAAGATAGGTCTGCGCGTGCGCGCTGGCGCTGACGACGACGGCAATGGCCGCCGCGAGCAGATTGCGTTTCAGGTTCATGGTCAAGGCTCCGGTCGCTCACCCGCGGCCAGACGGCACGGAGTGGCGGTGGAGCGGACGCGTCCGATCGCGGCGTCAGCCCGACCGTCGCCCGCCGCGACGCCTGGTTCACGTCGCGACGCGTGGATGAAGGCCACGTCGCGGCGTCCTCGGGCCGGTCTCCGGACTCGCAAGTGACGCCTCGCGTTGCACCTCGAGGAGTCCGCCGGACCGCCTTCCCGCGCAGCGCGCAGTGGCATCGGGACCGGCTCTACTTGCCTACCGTTGCGGGGGCAGTGCCGGCGTTGGACCGGCTTCCCGTTTCACCCCGACATGCAGTTGCATGTCCGGGGCACCTGAGGCCGGTGCAGTGTACGAGTCGCCGGTGCGGCTCACAAGACGTTCAGTCGCCCTCGCGCCCGGCGCGCACCCAGTCGAGCGCGCCGTCCGCGTCGACGCCGAAGGCGATCGTGATCGGCCGGCAGCAGACCGGGCAGTCCTCGATGTAGCTCTGATCGCCGGACGAGAGATCGACGGCGGTCTCGAAGGTTTCGCCGCAGTGGGGGCAGTCGAGGGTCAGCGGTTCGAGCATGGGCGCAACGTCGGCAGTGAACAAGCACAGCATGCGCGCAGGGTCGTGAACGCGACGACAGCGGATCGCGGCACTCAATGCAGAAACAGCGCCAGCAGATCGTTGTGAAAACGCAGGCCCAGCGGCGTCGGTTGCAGTCGCGCCGGATCCTCGCCGAGCCAGCCCTGGCGCCGTGCCGCCGCCAGCGGCGCGGCGATGGTGGCCGCATCGAGGCCGGTGCGCTGCGCGAACAGCGCCAGCGGCACGCCGTCGACCAGCCGCAGCGCGTTGAGCATGAACTCGAATGCGCGCTCGTCCGCGGCCACGGCATGCACGCTGCCGAACGCGTCGCCGCTGACAGCGCGCGCGAGATAGCGCTCGGGCACCTTGAGCTTGGCGCTGCGCAGGATGGTGCCGGTTGCGGCGTCGGTGATCTTGCCGTGCGCGCCGGCGCCGATGCCGAGATAGTCGCCGAAGGTCCAGTAGTTGAGATTGTGCGCGGCGCGTCGATCGGGGAGCGCGTAGGCCGAGACTTCGTACTGCGCGTAGCCGGCCGCGGCCAGCCGCACCTGGCAGGCCTCCTGCATCGCGAACGCCGTGTCGTCGTCGGGCAGCGGCGGCGGATGCGCCGCGAACAGCGTGTTGGGCTCCAGGGTCAACTGATAGTGCGAGACATGCGCGGGCGCCAGCGTCAGTGCGTGTTCGAGATCGGCCAGCGCGCCGTCGAGCGTCTGTTCCGGCAGCGCGTACATCAGGTCGAGGTTGAGGTTGGCGTAGCCGGTGTCCTGCGCCTCCTTGATCG
>JAJYMF010000397.1 GCA_021787175.1 Pseudomonadota bacterium
GGGGAGTTCGCCGGCCTCAGGGCCGCTGGGGCGCCAGCGGCCGCAGCGTCATGCGATACCGCGCAGGCCCCGGCAGCAGCGGCGTCGGCTCGCCCTTGGCCCAGGCGGTGAAGCCGGCGCCGTAATAGGGCGACAGCGGGTTGTCGCTCTGTCCGCCGGGCATGTGCAGATAGCTGGCGGCCTCGTGGCCGGGCATGATGCCGAAGCGCTCGGAGGCACCGAAGCTCGGCGCCTGCACGCGCGGCATGTTGTTGTCGCCCGGTAACTGCACGCGCGGCATGTCGAGGAACCGCCCCAGCCAGCGGGGCAGGGCGCGCGCCAGCGGCTGGTCGATGGCGGCGGTGTTGCGCCGGCCCCAGGTCTGCGCGGCGAGGCCGCCCGGCCTGGCCGCATCGGCGTCCGCCACCTGCAGCGCGCTGGCGGTCAGCAGGGCTTGCCAGTTCGGGTAGCGCGGCGGCAGCAGGTGCATCGGCTGCTGCGTCACCAGCGCCCAGACCGCGGCCTCGGCATCGCTGCCGGTGGGCCAGGCGAAGCCGGGATAGCGGGCTTTCACCACGGCCACGAACGGCGCCAGCGCGTTTTGATAGACGGCCGCGCGGAACGCGCGCACCAGCCGGTAGTCGACGCTGCCCACGGCGGCGCGGCCGCTCCAGGCGGCGGTCAGGCGCTCGAGTTCGGCCAGGCGCGGATCGCGATTGCCGGCCAGCGTGTTGCGCAGCAGGCCGTACCAGGGCGTGAGGAATCGCGCGCGGTCGTCGAGCTGGATCGCCAGCAGATCGTCGGGCGCGAAACGCCGGCGCGCCATCAGGTCGTCGCGCAGCTGCTGCGCGCGCGCGCCGAGGTCGTAGCCGCCGTTGCCGAGCAGCGCCAGCGCGGTGCCGCCGACGGTGCGATTGTTGGCCGTCCACAGCCGGCCCGAAGGCGGGTCGATGATGCGTGGGAATTGCGCTGCCGGCAGCCAGCCGGTCCAGCCGGTGCCGGGCTGCGACCAGTCGCCGGGCACGTCGGGATCGATGCCCTTGCGGATCGGGATGGCATTGCCGGTCAACGTCCAGCCGATGTGGCCGGCGCGGTCGCCGACGACGAAATTCTGCGGCGGCATGCCGAAGCCGGGCGCGATCGCCAGCGCGGCGGCGACGCTGTCGGCGTGTTCGAGCTGGAGGATGTCGAGGTTGACGCCGCGCTGATGCTGCGCAGTCCAGTCCAGCGCCAGCGGCGTGCCGTCGAGGTCCTTGCCCATGATCGGGCCCCAGCGGGTGTCCTCCACGTTCAACGTGACTGGTGTGCCGCCCTTGACCGCGATCGTCTCGCGATGGGTTTCGATCGGCGCCCAGCCGCCGGGCACGCGGTAGCGCGTCGGGTCGGCGGGGTCGCGGATCACGCGCACCCAGTCCATCCAGTCGCCGTTGCTGTTGGTGAAGCCCCAGGCGATGTGGCCGTTGCTGCCGGCGACCAGCGCCGGAGTGCCGGGCAGGGTGACGCCGTTGAGGTCGATCCAGCGACCCGGGCGGTCGGGATCGGGATAGCGCATGCGCGCGCGGAACCAGATGTTCGGTACGCGCAGGGTGAGGTGCATGTCGTCGGAGACGATCGCGGCGCCGCTGGCGGTGAGACGCCCGGCGACCGCCATGTTGTTGCTGCCGGGCAGCGGCGCCGGCAGCGAAACCTGGGCCAGAGCCGCGGCGGCCGGGATGTGGCGCAGGTCGTACACCGCGGCGTCCGGGATCGGCACGGCGGCGCTGACGCTGCCGTCCAGCGCCGCTTCCCAGCGGCCGTCGGGCTGCAGCAGGAAGTCCGCCAGCGGGCGCGGCAGCACGGCGCGCAGTTCGGTGATCTGCAGCGCGCGCGGATCGCTGCCGTCGGCGCTGAGATCGAAGTACATCGCGTCGATCGCGAGGATCGTGTCCTCGGGCCGCCACGGCCGCGGACGCGCGCGCAGCAGCAGGTATTCCCATGGCCGCACATCCAGCGCGTTGAGGCCGGCGTTGACCCCGCGCGCGTAGGCATCGAGCAGGGCGCGTTCGGCCGGCGCCATGCCGGCATACAGGCGCTCGGCCTGCGCGCGGAAGCGGTGCCGGCGATGATTCTCGTCGCGCGCCAGCGCCGCCCGGCCGACCAGCGCCGCCAGCTCGCCGGCCGCATCGCGACGCATCAGGTCCATCGGAAAGAAGCGCTCCTGGCCGTGCACGAAGCCCAGCGCGTAGGCGAGATCGGCGCGGTTGCGCGCGGTCAGGCTGACCACGCCGTCGCGATCGCGGGTCACCGTCACCGGCGCCGCCAGTCCGCGCAGCGTCAGCGTGCCGTCCAGCCGCGGCCGGCTGCCGGCCAGCAGCAGCCAGGCCGTCGCCAGCGCGGCCGCCAGCAGAATCAGCGCCAGCGACACCAGGGCAATCAGCGCGCGGCGCAGGCGCGGCAGCGGACGCATCGGCGTGGCCTGCATGGCGTGCGGACTCCGGGCGATCGGTGGCAGGATGGCCGCATGATCCCCGAAACTCCTCGTCTGCGCGATGATCACGGTCAACATCGGCGCAACGCGTTGCGCCAGGAGGAGCCACGATGAGACGAACCGGGGATCGAATCGGCGCCATCCATCGCGCCCGTCCGCTGGCCACCCTGTTGGCGATCCTGCTGTGCGGCTGCGCGGGTACGGCGCCCGCGATCCCGCCGGCGGGCAGCGCCGGACGGATCGCGCCCGCGCTGGCTGTCGCCGCGCAGCGGCTGGCGGCGGGCGCGCCGGCGAGCGACTACGCGCGGGGACCGGTGCGTGCCGACGCCCAAGGTCGCCTGCAGGTCTATGTGTCGGTCGATGCGGTCACGCCGGAGCACACGCAGGCGCTGCGCGAGGCCGGGCTCGAAGACGCGGAAGCCAGTGCGGCGATGGGCGTGGTGCAGGGCTGGGTGTCGCCGGGGCGGCTGCCGGATCTCGCTGCCTTGCCCTTCGTGACGCGCATCGCGCCGCCGCGCTACGCGCGTGTTCGCTGAGCGCCGCACTCGGCGTGCCAATGGGAAAGGCGCCGGTTCCCCGGCGCCTTTTCCTTGAACGACAGAGCGAGCGCGGTCAGCAGCGCAGGCGCACCCGCCCGCGACGCATCGCCTCCGCAAAGGCCAGCGCGCCCAGCGCCGTCAGCAGATCGAGCCCGATGGCGCCACCGCCACCGCCACCGCTGCTCGGCGGCGGCGGCGCTGTCACCGTCACGGTGCGCGTGGTCGCGCTGGTGGTGTTGAAGGCGGTGTTGGTGCAGGTCAGCGTCACCGTGTAGGTGCCGGCGGTGGCGAAGGTGACACTGGGATTGGCCGAGGTCGAGCCGGGGATGCCGCTGCCGAAGCTCCAGCTGAGCGTGGTGCTTCCGGGTCCGCTGACCGTGCAACTGCCGGCGAAGCTGACCGACTGGCCGGTCTGGATGCTGACGTTGCCGGCCGGGGCGCTGATCGTGGCTACCGGGGTCGACAGTGCCACGCCGGACTGGTAGGCGTTGACCAGGCCATAACCGTAGACCCCGTTGGGATTGCCGCTGCCCAGTGCCTTGGCGCCGGCCTGCAGCATCGCGTAGGGGTCCTTGCCCGGATAGGCCTGTTCCAGCAGCGCCATGATCGCGGCCACGGCCTCCGAGGTGGCCGAGGTTCCGCAGAAGGTGGCGCTGGGCGGCGTGCCGCTGTTGGCGGTGCCGAATCCGCCCACGCCGGTCACCAGCACGCAGTCGACCGCGGTGAAGTCGGGCTTCTGTCGCGTGCTGGTGCCGGTCGCCGGCTGCGAGAAGAACACCGGCCCCTGCGAGGCGTAGGGCTCGATCGTGTTGTTGCCCGCGGCGGCGCCGGTGGCGTCGATCGCGGTGGTGGTGATCTCGTAGGGCTGGGGCAGCGCCGACTGGCCGTAGATGCTGCCGGCGGGCGTATTCGGCACCAGCACGAAGCTGTGATTCGTGGCGCTGACGATCACCTTGAGATGCGGACCGGGACTGCCGGCGCCGTAGTAGATGTGCAGCTGCAGTTGCTGCGTGCTCGTGCCGTTGTTGGTGTAACTATTGCCCTGCACCGGCTGCGGGCCGGGCGTGTTGTTGGGCCCGGGCGTGCCGCTGATCACACAGCTGGTGGGCGAGGGCGGGCTGGCCGCACCGCCCAGGTTGATGCCCTGATTGCAGGCCAGCACGTTGCCGCTGGTGTCGGTCAGGAACACGTCGTAGTCGTTGGG
>JAJYMF010000164.1 GCA_021787175.1 Pseudomonadota bacterium
ACGCAAGAAGCGCACGCTGACCGAACGCCTGTTTCTCGACGAGGTCGCGCGCGGCATTGCCGATCTGGCTGCCGGCAAGCTGCGCTCGCGCAACGCGCCCGAACACGTTCACGCCGGCGGGGAGCTCAGCCTGGTCGAGGACAGCGAGCTGGAAGAGTCGCTCGCGGTGGGCAGCATGGGCAGCAAGGCCGAAATGCGCCTGGCGCGCGTGCTTTTCGCGCTGCATCAGCGGCTGGCGGTGATCTGCGGCGGGATGAAGCTGGACGACGCCAGCAATCCACTGGCGCCTTCGGCGATCGCACAGGCGTTTCGCCTGGCCCAGCGCGAGCTGGCCGTCGAAACCCGCGTACGCCTGATCATCTACAAGCTGTTCGACCGCTACGTCATGAGCGGGCTGGACCCGCTCTACGACGAGATCAACATCACCCTGGCGCGTGCCGGCGTGCTGCCGCAGCTGCGCTACGCCGCCGGCTCGCGCATGCGCGGCGCGGGCGCAGGCACCGGGGGTGGCAACGCGACCGCGGGCCCGCTTGCTGCCGATGCCGACCCGGGTGACACCGCACTGCAGACCGAACTGGTGCAGACCTTGGGCAACCTGCTGGCGGCCCGCCGCGGCCACGGCAGTCACGCCGGCCACGCGGGCGGCACGGCGGGCAGCCATGCCCCGCTGCCCGGCCCGGCCGAACTGCTGGGCGCGCTGACCCTGCTGCAGGGCGAAATCTCCACGGCCCACAGTTACGCCGACGTCGACGAGGCTGACCTGCTGAGCGAGGTGCAGCGGATCAAGGATCAGTTGCTGGCCCAGGTGGCGCAGCTCAGTGGTCAGGCCAAGGGCCGCGTCTCGGGCGCCGATGAGGACACCATCGACCTCGTCGGCATGCTCTTCGAGTTCATCCTCAAGGATCGCAATCTGCCGGCCGAAATGCAGGTGCTGCTGGCGCGGATGCAGATTCCCTATCTCAAGGTGGCGATCCTCGACCGCCGTCTGTTCGCGCAGCGCAATCATCCGGCGCGGCGCCTGCTCGATGCCCTCGCCGAGGCGGCCAAGGGCTGGTCGCCCGAATCCGACCGCGACCAGCAGCTGCTCGGCTTCGTGCGCGGCATCGTCGAACGCCTGCTGCAGGAATTCGACGACGACCTCGGCATCTTCCAGCACCTGCACGACGACCTGACCGCGTTCCTGGACAGTCATCGCAAACGCGCCGATATCGCCGAACAGCGCGCCGCCGAGGCCGCGCGCGGCCGCGAGAAGCTGCAGGACGCGCGCCGTCGCGCCGCGCGCGAAATCCTCGCCCGCATCGAAGGCCGCGCGCTGCCGCCGCTGGTGCAGAACGTGCTGGTGCGGCCATGGGCCAACTACATGGTGCTGACCCTGCTGCGTCAGGGCGAGGAGTCGCCGGAGTTCCGCGCCGCGCTGCGCTTCGTCGACGACTTCGTCTGGAGCGCCGAGCCCCATCGCGACGAGGCCGAGCGCGATCGCCTGCGCAACCTGCTGCCGAGTCTGGAAAAAGCGCTGCGGCACGGCCTGGCGACCGTGGCGTTCCAGGAAGCCGACGTCGCCCGCCTGATGGGCGAGTTGAACCTGCTCTACCGCCAGCAGCTCGGCGAATCGCTGTCGCCCGCGCTCAATACCGCCGCGGCGACGGCCGAGCCCCATGCACCCGCGACCCGGGCGGTGGCGATGCCCGATTCGATCGAGGCCATTGCGATTCCCGAAGTGGCGGCCGCCGAGGCGATCGAGGACGACAGCACGTCGCCGGAAGCCGCGCTGGTGCGCGAGCTCAAGCCGGGTTGCTGGATCGAGTTCACCGATGCGCAGGGCGCGCACGAACGCGCCAAACTGTCGTGGATCAGCCCGATCAGCGGCCGCTACCTGTTCGTCAACCGCCGCGGTCTGAAGGTGGCCGACAAGACGGTGGCGCAGTTGAGCGCCGAACTGCACGCCGGTACCGCGCAGATCCTCGAGGAGGTGCCGCTGTTCGACCGCGCCCTCGACGCGATCGTCGAACGCCTGCGTCAGGGCCAGGCCCAGGCCGAACGCCCCGTCAAGGCTCCATGAGCGGATCGCGTTTTGCTCCGCCCGACCCGGCACAGGTCGCGGTCGACGTCGCCCGCGCCCTCGCCGAGGATCTCGGCGGTGGCGACGTCACCGCGGCGCTGCTGCCCGCCGCCGCGCGCGGCGTGGTGCAGCTGAGCTGCCGCGAGGACGCGGTGCTGGCGGGTTGCGACTGGTTCGCGGGCTGCTTTCGCGCCCTCGACCCGACGGCTGATTTGCGCTGGAGCGCCATCGATGGCGACCGCATCGCTGCCGGCAGCGCGCTATGCCGGATCGAGGGCGCCACCCGCGCCCTGCTCAGCGCGGAGCGCAGCGCGCTCAACTTCCTGCAGACGCTGTCCGCCACCGCCACCACCGCAGCGCGCTATGTCGAGGCGGTCGCCGGCACGCGCGCGGTGATCCTCGACACCCGCAAGACGCTGCCCGGCCTGCGTCACGCGCAAAAATACGCGGTGCGCTGCGGCGGTGCGCACAATCACCGCATCGGCCTGTTCGATGCCGTGCTGATCAAGGAAAACCATATCGCCGCGGCAGGCGGCATTGTTGCCGCAATCGCGACCGCGAGGCGTCTGCGGCCGCAGCTGCTGGTGGAAGTCGAAGTGGAAAACGCCGACGAGCTGGAGCAGGCGCTGGCCGCGGCGCCCGACCGCATCATGCTCGACGATTTCGGCCTCGACGGCATCGCCGCGGCCGTCCGTCGCGTCGCCGGGCGCGTGCCGCTTGAGGTTTC
This sequence comes from Pseudomonadota bacterium, assembly GCA_021787175.1. Classification (GTDB taxonomy): domain Bacteria; phylum Pseudomonadota; class Gammaproteobacteria; order Xanthomonadales; family Rhodanobacteraceae; genus Metallibacterium. The sequence goes on from JAJYMF010000164.1 coordinate 2,787, forward strand.
CGGGGGCGTCGATCTGGCGCGCGTGCGCGCGATCGCCGAGACGGGGGTCGATTTCATCTCGATCGGCGCGCTGACCAAGCACGTCCACGCCGTCGACCTGTCACTGCGGCTGCTGCCGCCGAACTGATCCGCGCGCTTACTTGATCACGCGCAGGCGCGGCGGCCCCTTCGGTCGCGGCGGCTCGCCGTCCTCGCTCACGCCAGGCGTCGTCGCGGCATCGGCTGCCGCCGCGCCGTCGGCGTTGGCTGCGGCGGGAGTGCCGACCTCATCCGCCGACTGGCCGGGTTCGGGCTCGAACATCATGCCCTGGCCGTTCTCCTGCGCATACACGGCAAGCACCGCCTGCACCGGTACCACGACGTGGTGGCTGACGCCGCTGAAGCGGGCCATGAAGCGCACGGCGTCATTGCCGAGCTCGAGCTGGGCCACCGCACGCGTGGCGATGTTGAGCACCACCCGACCCTCGCGCACGGTGTGCGGCGGCACGCGCACGCCGGCCACAGCGGCATCCACCAGCAGGTAGGGCGTCAGACCGTTGTCGCTGATCCAGTCCGCCACCGCGCGCAGCAGGTAGGGGCGGTTGGAGCTCATCGCCGACGGCGGTCGCTCAGTCACGCAGCGCACGCTCTTCGGGGGTTAGGCTGCGCGCAAAGCCCTGGCTGGCGAACATGCGCTCGCCGTAATCGAGCACCGGCTTGGCTTCGCGCGCCAGCTGCACGCCCAGCACCGGCAGCCGCCACAGGATCGGCGCTACCAGGCAGTCGGCCAGGCTGATCTCGGGATTGAGGAAGAACTTGGACGCCTTGAACAGCGGCACCGCCGCCAGCAGGGCCTCGCGCAGGCGCTTGCGCCCGGTCTCGGCCGGCCGGCCGCCGGCGCGGATGGTGGCGATCAGCGGCATCCAGTCGCGCTCGATGCGCACGCAGGCCAGACGCAGCCGCGCCCGCGCCAGCGGATCGACCGGCATCAGCGGTGGATGCGGATAGCGCTCGTCGAGGTATTCGCAGACCACCGCCGTGTCGTAAAGCACGAGGTCACGGTCGACCAGGGTCGGCAGCGTTCCGTAGGGATTGAGGTCGCCCAGATCCGCCGGCGGCTTGTCCGGATTGACCGGCTCGCGCTCATAGGCCACGCCCTTGGCGGCGAGCACCAGACGTGCCCGATGGCACTGGATGTCATCCGGCGCGGTATACAGCGTCAGGATGGTTCGTGAACGGGCGCTCAGAGCCATGCCGATTCTCCCCCCTCAACCGCGGATCGGATGCGCGGCGGGTCCCCTGCCCGCCGCGCGTCCGCGTCAGTGTACGTCCTTCCAGAACTCACGTTTCAGCAGAAACGCCAGGAAGGTGAACCCCGCCAGATACAGCAGTACCCATACGCCGATG
>JAJYMF010000437.1 GCA_021787175.1 Pseudomonadota bacterium
GGCTCTTCGCTGACGCTCAGGGTGACAACTGCGTTGTCATCCAGAAGCTGGGCTCTTCGCTGACGCTCAGGGTGACAACTGCGTTGTCATCCAGAAGCTGGACCCTTCGCTGACGCTCAGGGTGACAACTGCGTTGTCATCCAGAAGCTGGACCCTTCGCTGACGCTCAGGGTGACAACTGCGTTGTCATCCTGAGGGCGCAGCCCGAAGGATCTGGCTGACGATGCCGCATCCGCAACGCGATACGAACAGTTTCACCACTGCGCTGCGAGATCAATCCAGTGCGGATTGGCACTTTCGATCAATTCGACCTTGCGCCGCCGCGTCCAGCCCTTGAGCTGCTTTTCGCGTGTGATCGCGTCGCAAACATCGGGGGTGCCTTCGACGTATACCAACCGGTGCACCCGGTAGCGGCGGGTGAAGCCCGCCAGCAGATCGTGTTTGTGCTCCTGAACCCGCCGCTGGAGGTTGCCGGTGATGCCGACGTAGAGCACCCCGCCGAGGCTGGCCATGACGTAAACGTGGTAGGTGCGCGGCATCGATAGAGCCTGCAGGCCATGCAGCACGTGGCCATAGCAGCGCATACCCGCAACCGGCGTCAGCCGATGCCGACCTGTGGCCGTGGGCCGTGTCGCCGGCCAGACCCTTCGCTGCGCTCAGGGTGACAAGCTTTTGTTGTCGTCTTTTGTTGTCATCCTGAGGGCGCAGCCCGAAGGATCTGGCCGCCGACCACGCTGCGGGCGCAGCCCGAAGGATCTGGTCAGCGACAGGCGCAGGATGAGCAGGCCATCGGCACCATGCATCCATGTGTCGCGCCCCGACCACGCCATCCCTGGCGCAGCGTTCGTGGGCGCGCGAGCGCCCCCTCACCCTTCGCTGCGCTCAGGGTGACAACTACGTTGTCATCCTGAGGCTGCAAGCCGAAGGATCTGGTCAGCGACCGACGCCTTTTGTCACCGCTGCGCGGGCGCGGTGTCACCGCGGACCGCTGAAAAAGCAGGGGCGCCGCGCGGCGCCCCTGTGTCCTGCCCGACGGATGCGCAAGCATCGCGCGTGGACGGGCCTACCAGATCACCACCTGGCGCGCGCCGGAGCGCACCATCGGCTCGCCCGGCTTGCACTGGAACGCGGACCAGAACGCCGGCATGTTCGACGGCGCGCCGTTGGCGCGGAACTGCTGCGGCGAGTGCGGATCGACGTTGAGCAGCAGCTTCTGGAACGCCGGCCGCGTCGAGCCGCGCCAGACGCGCGCCCAGTTCATGAAGTAGCGCTGGTCCTCGGTGTAGCCGTCGATCTTTTCCCTGGCCAGTGCCGGGTCCTTCTTCATCACGTTCTGCAGTGCGGTGTAGGCGATGTTGAGGCCGCCCAGATCGGCGATGTTCTCGCCCAGGGTCAGCTTGCCGTTGACGTGCAGGCCCGGCAGCGGCGAGTAGCCGTCGAACTGCTTGACCAGCTTGGCGGTGCGGGCGTCGAACGCGGCGCGGTCGGCCCTGGTCCACCAGTTGACGTTGTTGCCGTAGGCATCGAACTGGCTGCCCTCGTCGTCGTAGCCGTGCGACATCTCGTGGCCGATCACGGCGCCGATGCCGCCATAGTTGATGGCGTCGTCGCCGTGGGCGTAGAAGAACGGCGGCTGCAGGATCGCGGCGGGAAAGTTGATCGTGTTGTCGGTCGGGTTGTAGTAGGCGTTGACCGTCTGCGGCGTCATGCCCCACTCGTAGCGGTCGGTCGGCTTGCCGATCTTGGACAGGTCGTAGTCGTAGTCGAACTTCATCGCCGCCTCGACGTTGGCGTAATAGCTGTCGGGGGTGATGGTCAGGCCCTGCCAGCTGCGCCACTTGTCGGGATAGCCGATCTTGGGCAGCACGGTCTTCCACTTCTCCAGCGCCCTGGCCTTGGTCGCCGGGCTCATCCAGGGGACGTTCTCGATGTGCTCCCTGAGCGCCTCGTGGACGTTGTTGACCAGCTCCAGCGCGCGCGCCTTGGCTTCGGGCGGGAACGCCTTGGCCACGTACAGCTCGCCCAGCGCCATGCCCATCTGGCCGTTGACCGTGCGCAGCACGCGCTTCCAGCGCGGCTCCATCTGCGGCTGGCCACCCAGTTCCTTCGAGTAGAAATCGAAGCGTGCCTGCTGGAACGGCTGCGACAGGTAGGGCGCGGCGCTGCTGGCGGCGTGGAAGGTCAGATAAGCCTGCCAGTGGCTGACCGGCACCTCGGCCAGCGCCTTGCCCATGGCCGTGAAGAACGCCGGCTGCGACAGCGAGAAGCCCTTGTCGGCGCTGACGCCCTGTGCGGCGAAGAACTTCGACCAGGAGAAGTTGGGCGTCAGCCGGTCGGCCTCGGCGAGGCTGACGAAGTGGTACTGGTTGCTGGGCGTGCGCAGCTCGACCGGCGCCAGCGACGCCTTGGCCAGACGCGTTTCCAGGTCCATCACCCACTGCGCCTGTGTCCTGGCCTGATCCGCCGGCACCCCGACCATGCCCAGCAGCTTGCCGACGTAGGCCAGGTAGTCGGCGCGCGTCTTGGCGTACTTGGCGTCGAAGTAGTAGTCCCGGGTCGGCAGGCCGAGTCCGCCCTGGAAGGCGTAGCCGATCTGCATCTTGGCGTTCTTGAAGTCGGCGCCGGAACCGAACGAAAACAGCGGGCCGTCACCCTTGGCGAAGCTCTGGTCGATGTAGCCGACCAGGTCGGGCGTGTTCCTGATCGCCGCGATCGCGCTCAGCTGCGGCTGCAGCGGCGTGTAGCCGGCCTTGTCGATCGCCGCCTCGTTCATGCCGCTGAGGTAGAAATCACCCAGCTGCTGCTTGATCGTGCCCGGCTGGACGGTCGCGGCTTCCCTGGCGGCTTCCTCGATGATCGCGTGCTGGGTGTCGAGGCTCTTCTCGGCCAGCTCGTCGAACGCACCCCAGCGCGTCTTGTCGGCCGGGATCGGATGCGTCGCGATCCACTTGGCGTTGACGAACTGGTTGAGGTTGTCGCAGGGACTGACCTTGGTGTCGAGTTCCTTGACGTTGAAGACGCTGCTGTCCGCGGCGGCCGCGGCGCCGAACGACAGCGCCAGGCCGATCGCCAGCGCCAGCGGCTTGAGAATGTGCTTGTTCATGGGACTCCTTGTGGGTGATCCGCCCGCTGCAGCGGAATGCTGGGGTCGAACGCGTGCCCGCTGCCTGCGGGACTCGTGAGGCTAGCCAGCACGACGGCCGGGCCTACAGTGCCGAAGGTCAGCCCAAGGCACCCCTGCAGCAGCGCTCGCTGCATCGCAGTATGGGGGCATGCAGCTACCTGCACCGCCCGCGCCCGCATTGCGTGCACCTGCGGCAAAGGCTACGACTTCGTAAGGTCCGGAAGATCAGCGCCGTCAGCCAGCGCGCGCGAAGCCGGCACGCTGTCCGGTGCCACCGCGCCGCCGGAGATCACGAAAGCCATCGCCTGATCCATGGTCCAGTCGGTGGGAGTCAATTCCTCGATCGGCATCACCAGCAGATAGCCGCCGGTCGGATTGGGCGCGGTCGGCACGAAGACCGCCGCCATCTCGCGCCCGCTGCCGGCCTCGGGCATCACCCGGGTGACGAAGCCCAGCGCCTTGATGCCCACGCGCGGAAAGTCCACCAGCACCACGCGCTGGGTGCCGGCCGGCTTCTTGCGCATCGCCGCCATCAGCTGCTTGGTGCCGTCGTAGATCGTGCGCACCAGCGGGATGCGCGCCATCAGGTCGTCGAACCAGCCGAACAGGCGCCGGCCCAGCATGCGGCTGGCCGTCCAGCCGATCACATACAGCGCCAGCAGGGTCAGCAGCAGGGCCAGGGCCGGGTTGATCCAGTCGCGGTCGAGGATGTCGGCAGCGTGCGGTGAAAGCGCGTTGACCGCGCCCACCAGCGCCGCGACCAGCGGAGCCCCGAGCCCGGCGAGCAGTCGCAGCACGAAACTGAAGACCAGCCACGTCACCCACAGCGGGATGATCGTCAGCAGACCGGTGATCAGGTAGCGCTGGATCTTCAGGGCGCGCATCGCAAACTCCTCGGGGAAGGCGATTGTAACGGTGGCAGCGCAGTGGCGTTGCGGCATGCAGCGGTGTTGCAGCATGTCGAGCCGTTGCTGGCAGGCAGATCCTTCGGGCTTCGCCCTCAGGATGACAGCAGAGAAAAAAGCGCTGTCA
>JAJYMF010000410.1 GCA_021787175.1 Pseudomonadota bacterium
GTGCAGAACGATCGTCTCCGCCGCGAAGATCCTTCGGGCTTTGCCCTCAGGATGACCAACGGAAATCCCCAAGGGATGACACCCTTTAGGCTTGTCCCGGCTCCCGGCTCCCGGCTCCCGGCTCCCGGCTCCCGGCTCCCGCTAAGCTTCGGCGCGCACCACCGCGATCCCTTCCCAAGGATTCCCCCATGTCCGGCCAGCAACGCGAAATCACGTTCCGCTTTCTCGCCCAGCCCACCGACGTCAATTTCGGCGGCAAGGTGCATGGCGGCATGGTGATGAAGTGGATCGATCAGGCCGGCTACGCCGCCGCGGTGGCCTGGAGCGGCGCCTACTGCGTGACCGTGGCGGTCGGCGGCATCCAGTTCGTGCAGCCGATCCTGATCGGCGATCTGGTCACCGTGCGCTGCCAGCTGATCCGCACCGGTCATTCCAGCATGCATTTCGCGGTCGACGTGCTGGCGCGCGATCTGAAGTCGCAGCAGGAGCGTCTGGCCACCAGTTGCGTGATCGTGTTCGTGGCGCTGGACGCGCCCGACGGCAAGCCCACGCCGGTGCCGGCCTGGCAGCCGCAAAACGACGACGACCGCCACATGGCCGAGTATGCCGATCGCCTTTCGGAGCTTTCCAAGACCATGGAGCAGCAGGTGGTCGAGCGCCATCCCGAACTGGGCCGGGGCTGATCCGCGGTCTTACCTGGCAGGCAGGTCCAGGTTCTGCTGGAACAGGAAGCTGCGCGCCAGCGTGACGCTGCGGGTGACCCCGTCGGATCGAACGCTGTAGCTGCCCGGCGGCAGATCGTCGATGCGGTAGTAGCCCCATTGATCGGTGACGGTCTTGCCGGCGGCTTCGCCCTTGGCGTCGAGCACCTGAACGGTGACGCCCGGCTGCGGCGCGCCGGCACGGGTGACGCGCCCGGCGAAACCGAGGCGCAGCATCACGTGGAAATCGGCGGTCGTGGTCACGCCCGCGCGCACCTCGACCCACGGACTGGCCTTGCTCGGCACCAGGTCGATCGGCATGTGCTCGGCGTCGAGCTGCACCTGGTAGACGCCGGGCTGCAGGTTGGAGATGAGGTAGTGGCCGGCGCTGTCAAGCTTGCCGCGCGGGCGACCGTTGACCAGCAGCGGCACGCCCTTGAGATCGGCCCAGCGGGCGTTGGCCGGCAACTCGCCGTCGACCCGGCCGGAGATCGCACCGACACGTGCGGCGTAGGCGCTGTAGGCGCCGCGCGTCAGACCCGAGGGCGTGACGGCGAAATCGGCCACCAGCACGAACTGGATCAGCGTGCCGCCGGCACCGGGAATGCTGCGCGACAGCGGATCGTCCAGCAATTGCAGATGCGCCGAGAGACCCGGCACCGCCTCCACCGCGGCATCGAGCAGATAACCGAAATGCCCGCGCCCGCGCAGCAGGCCGGCACTCCACAGGATCGGCCGCGGCCCCGACCACAGACCGCTCAGCAGCGCCGAGTAGCGCGTACCCAGCATGCCGTCGCGGGTGGCCGACAGCGTCGTGCTGTAACCGTCGTCGAGCGAGCGTTGCCATTGCGCCTGGGCGACGCCGGAGTAACGGTTGAGCGAGATCTGGTCGCGCGCGTCCGGCAGCCACGACAGGTTGTAGGCGTAGCTGCCGAAGTAGTCGGGTTGCGCGCTGAGGCTGAGGCTGTCGAACGGTCGCCAGCCGAAACCCGGTTTGACGAAGCGGTAGCGGTTGCCGAGCACCGGATCGTTGACGTCGCGGCCGGTCAGGGTCAGGTCGAGGTTCTGCGTCGCGTGCCATCCGACCACCGCATAGCGGTCGTCGGAAGGCGCCCCGATCCCTTGAAAATAGTTGGCGTCGCGATGCACGGCGAAGGCGTTCCAGTAATAGCGCGCGGCCTGGCCGTTGCCGCCCAGGCTCCACGCCCCGGTGCCGCCGTTGCGGCCCAGCGACACGCCCCAGGTGCCCAGCGCACCCAGACTGCTGACCGCGTTGACCATGCCGTAGTCGCCGCCGTTGGCGCGCTGCGCGGTCGCGCCCAGGGTCAGGCGCTGGCTGACTCCGTAGCGCCACTGATAGAAGCCGCCGGCGCCGTGGGTGCCGACCGTCGGATCGAGCGGATTGCCGTCCACGCCAACGCCGCCGTAGGAGATCACCGTGCCCGCGGGCAGCGCCTGCGCGCTGTTGGCGACGCTGACGGATTCGATCTTGACCGGCGTGCCGTCACCGAAGCGCCGGTACAGCGCGACTTCGACGCGCTCGTCGCCGCGCAGCAGCACGTCGCGGAACTGCCAGCTGCCGTCGAGGCGGATCGCGGTGCGCGCGACCACCTGGCCGTTGATGCGCAGCTCGGCGATGCCGCCCGGCGGGCCGTCGCTGCCGCTGATCGCGCGCCCGCCCTGCAGCTGGCTGGCGACGAACTGGTTGGCGGCCAGCGAATCGCCGTAGACCAGGCCCGGACGGTTGGTCCAGGCGTACTGCACGCCGGTCAGCTCGGCGTAAGGCAGCAGCGGGTCCAGCGCCAGCTGGTCGTGGCCCAGCAGCCAGCGGCTGTTGCCGTGATCGAGGATCCAGCCGTAGTTGGTCAGGCGGTTCCGGCCGCCGGGATTGGTGTAATAGCGCAGGCGCCAGAAGCCCGGCCCCAGCGCGCCGCCGAGGTCGGTGAAGGTGCTCAGCGTGTCGCTGGTGCCGCGGCGGGTGTAGTAGGCCTCGCTGTGCCAGCCGGAAAGGCTGAGATCCGGCGCCGTGATGTCGGGTTTGACCTGCTGAGCCGTCAGCGCGGCGCCTGACTGCTCGCTGCCGGGTGTCCAGGGCAGGTCGGCCTTCAGCGCGAACTCCTGCTCGTCGAACGTCAGCCTGGCGCCCAGCTTGTCGGCCAGGGTTTTCAGCGGAAAGAAGCGCTGCTTGTCGTGGGTGATGACCGCGGCGGTCTGCAGCTCGGCATTGCCCAGCGGGGTCGGCAGCACCAGCAGCGGGCCTCGGTCCTCGACGAGGGTGGCGATGCGGCGCGCGAACTGATCGAGATCCACCGCATAGCCGCCGGCGGGCAGCGGCAGCAGGGTGACGCTTTCGCCGGTGTCACGGCCGTTGAGGATGAAGCCGGTAATCGTGGTCTTGTGCGTGGCCTCGGCGATGTAGGACGGCGGCGCGGGGCTATTGACCGCTACCGCCGCGGCAGCAGGCGTTGCTGCCGGGGTTGCCATCGCCACGCCCGCATGCAGCAGTCCTGCGGCCGCAATCAGCAACCCGCGCGCGCATGCATGGCGGGTCCGCCCCTTCATCAGGGCAACTCAGTGCGGCTTGACCGGAACGGTGAACGCCAGCTCGCGGTCGATCACCGGGGTGCCAAACGTGCCGCGCAGATAGATCACGTACGCGCCCGCTGCCAGGCCGGCCTTGTCCTCGAACTCCAGGCGCACGCTGCGCTTCAGGCCGGGCAGATCCGCATCCAGCGGCAGCGCGCCGCTCGCCGCCAGTCCCGCGGGAGGCTTGAAGTCGGGCTGCCCGAGATGCGCCGGCCAGGGCCCGGTCGCCGGCATGCTGCCCTTTTTCCAGACCACGTACTGGCCTTCCATGCGCGCCGTGGCGTTGCCGGCGTTGTGCACCTCGAAGCTGACGCCGTGCGCGTCCGGCTTGGCCGAGAGGATCTCGCCCGCCATGGTGTAGGGCGGCACACGGGCATAGATCGCCGCGCCGATGCGAAACAGTGCCCGGAACGTGCCTTTGGGCTGTGCGCCTTCCGGCTGCTCGTTGAAGAAGATCATCGCGCGGTGCTCGCCGGGGCCGAGCGGCACCGCCGGACGGATCGCGAAGCGCACCACCTGCGAACCGTCGGCCGGCAGCACGAAGGAGGTCGGGTTGATCTGGATCCACGGCGCCAGCGACTGCTCCTCCAGCGGCGCCGGCAGCACGTCACCCTTGGCGTCCATGGTCCAGTTGACCACCGTCACCGTCACCGGCTTGGCATCCTTGGTGAAGTTGATCAGCCGGAACGACCAGGTCTGGTTGGGTTTGTCGAGATCGATGGTGTAGGTCTGCGGCGTCAGCGCCACCTGAGCGCGCGCCGCGGGCGCGGCGACTGCGCCGGCGAGCACAAACAGCAGCAGGGCGAGGGCACGGGGCAGGTTTTTCATGGCGAGGTGATCGTCGCCTGCACGATCCTCAAC
>JAJYMF010000355.1 GCA_021787175.1 Pseudomonadota bacterium
CTCCCTCGTGCGCGCGACCACCACGCCGCCGACCATGTCGGAATGCCCGTTGAGGTACTTGGTCGCCGAATGCAGCACCAGATGGGCGCCGAGCGCGAGCGGCTGCTGCAGCATCGGCGAACAGAAGGTGTTGTCCACCACCAGGATCAGGCCGTGCTTCCGGGCGAAGCTGCCGACGCGCGCCAGATCGACCAGCTTGAGCATCGGATTGGTCGGCGTCTCGGCCCAGATCATGCGCGTATCGGGCTTGAGCGCGGCCCTCAGCGCGGCGGCGTCATTGAGATCGACGAAGCTGAAGTCGAGCCCCGCCGAGCGCCGGCGCACGCGCTCGAACAAACGATAGGTGCCGCCGTACAGATCGTCCATCGCGATGACGTGGCTGCCGGAATCCAGCAGGTCGAGCACGGTGCTGGCGGCGGCCAGACCGGAGGCGAAGGCGAAGCCGGCGATGCCCCCCTCGAGGTCGGCCACGCAGCGCTCGAAGGCCATGCGCGTGGGGTTCTGCGTGCGCGAGTACTCATAGCCCTTGTGCTTGCCCGGGCTCTCCTGCACGTAGGTCGAGGTGGCGTAGATCGGCGTCATGATCGCGCCGGTCGAGGGGTCGGGACTCTGGCCGGCGTGGATGGCGCGGGTGCCGAGGCCGAGGGCTTGCGAGGCTTTGGTCATGGGGAGGTCAACGCAGTCCGAGAAATTTGAGTTTGTGCTTGGCCAAGGCTTCATCAATGTCGCGATGCCTCGGGATGGGTTGCTTCTGTGCAGTGCGTGGGTTGACCCCGATATCGTGGCGACCGCCGTGGCGCACGAACAGGCATCCGGCTGCCGTGAGTTGGCGAAGCAACGCGTCGCGCTTCACAGGGCAATGTCTCGCACCTGATAACCGGGCGGCACATCCTCCAGCAATAGCTCGCGGTAGGCGTCGCGCAGGTTGGTCTCGAGCTCCTCGATCGTCTCGCCCCGACTCATGATTTCGGGATGATCGACCAGCTTGCCCAGCCAGTAACGGTCACCTTGCCAGAACACCATCTTGAGCTGAGTGGTCATGGATCACCTTCCGGCAACAGGGCGGCTTGCGCATTCTACTGGTCGGCGCCATTCACGCTCCATGAACGCGCGCCGCGTGTGTCGAGCTTACGGCGCCGGAGCGAAGGCGCCGTCGGGCGCGCCGCCCAGCACACGCCGCAGCGCCTCGCGCGCCTGCTCGGGTGAAAAATGCCGGCGCACGTTGTCGCGGCCACCCCGGGACAGGCGCAGCCACAGGACTTCATCGGTGCAGGCGCGGACGATGGCATCGGCAAAGGCGTCGGGTGTGTCGGCCAGCAGGACGTCGTCCCCGTCGCTCAGGCCCATCGCTTCGACGGCGACCGTGGTCGCGACCACCGGCAAGCCGCAGCTCATCGCGGTGTTGATCTTGCCCTTGACCCCGGCGCCGAAGCGCAGCGGCGCGATCGAGACACGACAGCCGTCCAGCCAGGGATCGAGATCGTCCACCCGGCCGTGCAGGACGAGGCCGTCGATGGCGAGCGAGCGCCGGGCCGGCTCATCCACGGTTCCGATCACGTGCAGCACTGCATCGGGCAGGCGCTCGCGCAACAGAGGCAGCACGGACTCGGCGAACCAGCGGACCGCATCGGCATTGGGTGGATGCGCGAAGCCGCCGATGAAAAGCAGATCCCGCCGCTCGGCAAAGCCGTGCCGCGGCTCGCGCACGCGATGGATGTTCCCCAGCAGCTCCAGCCGGGCCGCGGGCAGCTCGCGGCGCACCAGATCGAGCTCGACGCCGCTGGTGAGCAGGGTGCAGTCGCTGGCGGCGATCAGGTCCAGTTCGCGCCGGCGCGTCGCAGCGGCACGCTGGCCGCCCTCGCCGGACACCGTCGCCGCGCGCGCTTCGCGCAGATGGTGCAGATCGACCGTGTCGAAGATGATCCGGGCTTCCGGCACCAGGGCGCGCACCAGCGGCAGCCACACCGACGCCACCGCGTAACGGCTGAGCAGCACCGCCGCGCAGTCCCGCGCGTGTTCGCGCAGCCAGTCGCGCGGCGAGCGTGGCGTGACGACTTCCACGCCCGCCGCGCCGAGGCGGGCGGCGAGCGCGACGTCCGGGCGGCCGTCGTCGGGCAGCAGGGTCGCGCTCCAGCCGAGGCCGCCGGCCAGACGCAGCATCTCGATCAGGCGCAGCGAACCGGAGTCGCGCGTCGCGTCCGGCAAGGTGCTCTCGATCACCAGCAGCCCGGGACCGCGGCGCCCGGCGCGGCGCATCGCCTGTTCGACGGACGAGCCCGCCGGCGGCTGCAGGCACAGCGCCTCGCTCCACTTCGCCGCGAAACGTTCCCGGTTCACGATCTGATGGCGCTTGACGCCGCGCTCGGGGTCGGTGCCGGCCGTCGCGCCTTCGCAATGGACCACCGTGCTCGCCGGCTGCACGAGCACGCGGCGACCGGCCGCGCGCACGGCAAAGGCAAGGTCGGTGTCTTCGTAGTAGGCCGGCGCATAGCGCGCATCGAAACCGCCAAGGTCGCGAAACAGCGCTGCGGGGATCATCAGCGCGGCGCCCGAGACATAGTCGCACTCGCGCCGGCAGAGATAGCGCGGATCGGACGGCACCTCGAAGCGCCCGCAGTTCCAGGCGCCGCCGTCGGCAAACACCAGCGCGCCGCATTCCTGCAGGCGGCCGTCGGGATAAAGCAGGCGCGCGCCCGCGATGCCGCAATCCGGCACGTCGTCGAAGCAGGCACGCAGCGCATCCAGCCAGCCGGGCGTGACCTGGGTGTCGTTGTTGAGGAACAGCAGATAACGTCCGCGCGCCGCCGCGGCGCCGGCATTGCAGGCGCCGACGAAGCCGAGGTTGCGCGGCAGGATCAGCAGCCGCAATCCTTCGATCCGCGCCAGCGTGGCGGCGCTGTCATCCGGCGAGGCATCGTCGACGACGATCACCTCGAACGGCGTCGCGGCGCCGCGAGCCGCGATCGAGCGCAGGCAGGCGAGCGTGTACGGCAGTTGCCCGTGTACCGGGATGATCACCGAGATTTCCGGCTCGGCAGCGGCCGGCAAGGCGAACGGCTCGAACGCCCAGTCGAGCGGCAGCAGCGACATCGGCAACGGGACCGACCGCGTCGGCCGGAACTCCTGCACGATCCGGCGCCAGGTGCCGCGCCAGCCGCGTTGCGACAGGCTGCCGCGCAGACGCTGCAGCACGGCCTGCAGGCGGCGCCAGCGCCAGGCGAGGGCGTGGTTGCGGTTCATGGGTGCTGGCTGACCGACCACATGCGCCAGCGGCTGCTACTTGGCGATGCCGAGGAACACGGCCAGACGCCGGTCGACCTCTTGCAGGGTGGATGCATCGAGCGCACCGATCACCTCGCCGATCCTCTCCCGCGTCACGGTAGCCGCCTTGTCCAGCATGACTTGCGAAGGCTTGCGCAATCCCGTTGCCGCATGGGCCACCACGTCGACGCGGAACAGAGGAGCCTGATGCAGGTCACTGGTGACGGGCAGGATCGTCACCGTGGGGTGGGTACTGAAATAATCGGACTGAATCACCAGAGCCGGCCGTGGTTTGCCTTGATCACCCTGCAATGCAACCGTGACCAGATCGCCGCGTCTCATGTCCACCCTTCGAGGTCCTGAATAGCCTCAACCCAGCTGGCGACCTCGCGGTCGCTAGGATTGCCGCGCAATAAGGCCGACTGGCGCCGGCATTCGGCGGCGAAATCAGGTCGCCGCGTATCAGGCACCCACAACTGAACCGGGCGCAGCCCCGCCTTGCGTAAGGCCTCGCGATGCCGGCGCACACGCGTGTTGACGGGCTTGGCCATGACGCACTCCAACCTTGTTACATGTAACAGATTAGCCCCTTTGTCCATGCATGCCAAGCCGCGTCGCTGGCGTGCTTTGGTCGTCCCTTGGGGATTTCCCCGCTGGACCTCCTTCGGTCGTCCCGAAAAGGGACTCCCTTCGGTCGCGTTGGTCGTCCTGAAGCCAGACCCTTCGCTGACGCTCAGGGTGACAACTGCGTTGTCGTCCCTTGGGGATTTCTCCGCTGGACTTCCTCCGGCCGTCCCGAAAAGGGACTCCCTTCGGTCGCGTTGGTCGTCCTGAAGCCAGACCCTTCGCTGACGCTCAGGGTGACAACTGCG
>JAJYMF010000090.1 GCA_021787175.1 Pseudomonadota bacterium
GCCGCCGTTCGATGCGGCAGATCAGCGTCGGGATGGCACGCCGCGCCAGCGCCAGCACAGGATCGGGCAGCCAGCCGGCGAGCCGCGCGCCCGGGCCATGCGCGCCCTCGATCGCCAGCGTCGCGCGCAGGGCCTCGACTTCGAGATGGCGCCAGACGAATCCCGCCTCGGCCAGCAAGGATTCAAGCCGCGGCACGGTCAGCGGCTCGCAGTCGTAGCGCTGCCCGCGCCGCATCAGGCGCAAATAGGGCGAGCGCAGCGGCCGCGACAGCCAGCTGAGAAACGCCAGCCGGTAGTGCGGCTCGACCAGCATCCAGCGGTTGGGCACGGCCAGATAGCCGACGCCGTCGGGCGCCATCACCCGGCGCAGTTCGCGCAGGTGCGCCAGCTGCGCCGGGCGCTCGCCGACGTGCTCGATGACGTGGTTGCTGAGCACGACGTCGAAACTCGCATCGGTGAACGGCAATGCGGTGTCATGCACGAGATGGAAGTCGTAACCCTCGCGGATCAGCCGCTGATCGACGACATCCACCGCCGTGACGTGGCACTGCAGCGTCGGGTGGGTGGCGAAGTAATGCGCGATGCCGCCCGAGCCGGTGCCGATCTCCAGCAGCCGGATGGGTTGGGGCAGGCGCTGCAGGTCCAGCAGGCGCTCGATCTTGAGACCCTTGTGCCGGCGCGAGGGCAGATCGAGCACGGCATGCGGCTGGCGGGCGTCGGTAGTCACGGGTTTTGCTCGGGCGACACCAGCTCGACGTCCGGAAAGTATGCGCGGCAATGCTGCACATCGCGTGTGAGCAGGGCCCATCGCTGCACGGCCGCATGCGCACCGATCAGAAAATCAGGCAACACGCCGGTCTTGCTGCCACCCGCTTTGCGGTAGCGCGCAAAAGCCTTGCCGGCCAGAAACAGTGCGGGGCGGGGCACTTCGTGCAACACCAGGCCCAGTCCGGCGATCACGGCATCGAGCCTCTCGTAGCTGGAAAACGTCAGCGATAGTTCTGCGTAGATGATGGGGTTGATCGCCAGCTCATGCACTTGCGATTGCGCCCGCAACTGGCGGATGGACCAGTCGGCCCACTGAGGGTCGTCCTCCAGTACGTCAATGAGGACGTTGGTGTCGACCAGCAGCATCAGGCATCGCCGCGCAGCAAACGCATCAGATCATCGGTACGCCATTTGACCGTCGCGGCTCCGCGCGCCGCCTCGAAGCGGTCGCGTTTGCCCGTCCGCTTTGCGAACGGCGCGGGCTTGAGCACCACGCTGCCTGTCGCATCCACCGCAAATTCCACCGCGCTGCCGGGCTTGAGATGCATGGCATCGCGGATGTGCTTGGGAATGGTGACCTGGCCCTTGCTCGTCAGTGTCGTCGCCATGGACTGAATCCTCGGTAATACCCTAAACTTCATGGTAACACCGAACATTTGCGCCGCGACGCACAGGCGCGCAGTCCGGATGCAGGCCATCCGCCGAACGCCGGGGGTTGGGAAGTGGCGCGATTCCCGGATTCCGCTGCGCTGCATCCGGGCTACTTGTCTATCGAGGCAGTCGCTCGACTTGCGCAGCCAGCGCCGCGCCGAACCGCGGCCACGCAAAGCGCTCGGCGAAGGCGCGCACGCGCTCGGCAGGCAGTGGCTGCGCGAGCAGGCGCAACACGGCAGCGGCGAAGCCCTCGGCATCACCGGGGGAGATCAGGGTTCCGCTTTCATCTTCGGCCACGGCATCGACTACGCCGCCGGTGGCGTAGGCGACAGTGGGCAGGCCATGGGCCGCGGCTTCCACGGCCACCATGCCGAAGCCCTCGACGTCACCCGGCAGATCCAGCACCGGAAACACCAGCACGTCGGCTGCCTGATACGCCTCGGACAATTCGGCATCGGTCGCGGAGCCAAGGAATCGCAGACGGTCCTGCACGCCGGCCGCAACCGCGGCGGCTTGCACGCGCGCGGCGGCGCCTGTCGAACCGCCATGCAGCGCGTCCGCGGGCTCGTCGCCGATCACCACCAGTCGCACTTCGGGATATGCAGCGACGACGCGCGGCAGCACATCGGCGACAAACTCGGCAAGCCCCTTGCGCGCGGTCAGCCGCCCGACCGACAGCAACAACGGGGCTTCGCCCAAACCGTGCCGCGTGCGAAAGCGCGCGCGCGCCTGCGGATCGAGCACCGGCAGGGCCACGCCGGGATGGACGATGCCGATGTGCGCCGGAGCGACGCCGGCGCTGCGCGCCAGCCCTGCGGTATGACGGCTGTTGGCGATGATGCGATCCATGCGCCGCAAGAACGGTCGCCAGCCGAGGCGGTAGATCGGGTGCGTCGCGATCACGTCCAGCCCGTGCACGTAGGCGATGCAGCGCGCACCGCCGAGTCGCGCCGCCAGCCACGCCATCGGTGCGGTCAGTCCGCTGCCGGCAAGCACCACCGCCGGACGCGAACGCCGCGCCGCGCGCAGGGCGCGCCACGTCGCCAGCAGCAGGAATCGCCACAGCGGACGCAGCGGCACCTCGATGACCGTGACGTTGGCCGGCGCCTGCGCCGCCGCGCCCGCCGGGCCGATCACCGTCACCTCGTAGGCATGCGTCAACTCATCGGCGATATGCCAGTTCAGCCGCTCCATCCCGCCCCACAGCGGCGGAAAGTTGCGGGTGACCAGCAGCACGCGCGGGCGGTCCGGTGGGTCGTTGCGACCGGGCTCGAAAACGCCCATCACAGCCATCCGCGGTGTTCCAACTCCGCGTGCATGGCCCGAGCGGCAGAAAGCAGAAAAGGGATGAAGTCGTGCGCGCTGTTCAGGGCATCGGCGAGCACTCTCGGATCGTCAATATAGTCATGCACCATCAGATTCCGCAGAGCGCGGATGCGAAACCACGTCGCGCTGGAGTTGATCCAGCCGAGGCGTTCAGCGCGATCAAGATTATCAAGCGAGCTTCGCGGCGTTTCACCCAGCGCGGCCAGCAGATGCGGGAGAAGCTTGTCGCCAAGCATGTCCTGGAGGCGGGAAAAACGACTGACGAAGGCTTCCAGGCGATCGGAGCGCTCGGTATCCGAACCCATGGACTCGGCACGCTCAGGCGTCATGGGCTCCTCGAACAAGGCCTGATCACTAGCCTGCAGATGGATGGCCGCTTTCTGTGCAACCTGCGCCAGCCGTTTCAGTCGCGCATGCAGATCGGGCGTCAGCGTCATAGAAGGACTCCTTCGCGCAGCGCAACCTCGTGAATGGGCAGGCGCATGAGGTTGGGCGCGAGCAGCACGACGTCCACACTTCGACCGCCCATCAAACGGCTGATGCGTGAGGACAGGCCGGCGACGGCCCATGCCGGCTGCTCGACCGGGCGTGCTGTTTCCACCAGCAGATCCACATCGCCGCCGCGCGCCTGGTCGTCGACGCGCGAGCCGAACAGTCGCACAAGCGCATCGGCACCGAATTCCTCGGCGGTCAGACGCTTGATGCCGGCGATGACTTCGGGTGACAGGCGCATGGAGGCTTGTTCGTCTCGGATCGGCACTCGGCGGCAAGCGTATCCCCGATTTGGTGCGACGTCAGCGGCGACGGCAGAGTTTTCGCGAGGTTCGTACCGCTGATGGATCGGAGCTGCCCGCAGGGATTCGGGAATCGTCGGCCGGCCGCGGCAGGCTGGGTGCCCAGCATGCCCCTCCGCAGAGGGAAAACCTGTGTTCGTCACCCCTCGCGCTTGTAGGTCAGGTTGGTGATCTGCTCGGAGATCAGGCCGATCAGGAACACGATCACGGACGCGCTCCACAGCAGCGCGCTCATGTTGGTCAGGCGGCCATCCTCGAGATAGGTGTGCAGGTAATTGATCAGGCCGAGCAGGAAGAACAGCGCGCTGGCCGGCAGGAACAGCTTCAGCGGCGAATACAGCGTCGCGATCTTGAAGATGATCAGCAGGAAGCGCACGCCGTCGCGCAGCGGCCGGATGTGGCTCTTGCCGACGCGCTGCGCGACGTGGATGGGCTCGTAGGCCACCGCGTAGGCGCTGCGGAAGAACGCCATGGTGCTGGTGGTCGGATAAGAAAAGCCGTTGGGCAGCAGGTGCAGGAACTCGCGGAACTTGTCCGCGCGCACGGCGCGAAAGCCGGAGGTGAGGTC
>JAJYMF010000153.1 GCA_021787175.1 Pseudomonadota bacterium
TATCGGGAAAGCGTTTGCCTAGGTCGCGGTCGGTGAAATAGACGCGGCTCAAGCGGCGCGCTCGTAGTGCATCGCCTCCTCGATACAGCCGAACCGTGCACGTCTAAGCTGCAGTGTCAGTTCATAGTCAAAATAAAACGTCGGCACTTATTTATAAGTGCCGACGTTTTGTGTAATCTGCCGAAATGCAAACCGTCAAACAAACCGCGAAACACAAGCAGGTGATGCAACTCGTGCGCCGGCTGGGCATTGTTCGCCCCCGCGATGCGCGCGCGCACGGACTGCCCGGAGACGCGCTCTGGCTGCTTGCCCGGCGCGGGCTGCTGGAACAGCGCGGCCGCGGCATGTACGCCCTGGCGGATCACGAATACACCGAGCATCACAGTCTCGCCGAGGCGGCCAAGCGCGTGCCGCAGGGCACGATCTGCCTGCTGTCTGCGCTGCGCGTTCATGCGCTGACGACGCAGGCGCCGCACGAGGTCTGGATCGCCATAGACCGCAAGGCGAGGCTGCCGAAATCCGGCGCGGCGAAACTGCGCGTGGTGCGCTTTTCCGGAAAGGCGCTTGCCGAAGGCATTGAGCGGCGCAACATCGAGGGTGTGACCGTCCCCATCTATAACGTCGCCAAGACCGTCGCCGATTGCTTCAAGTACCGCAACAAGATCGGGCTGGAGGTGGCGCTCGAGGCGCTGCGCGAGGCCTGGCGCAGCAAGCGCTGCACGTCCAAGGAACTCTGGAAATACGCCGAAATCTGCCGCGTCGCGAACGTCATGCGGCCTTATCTGGAGAGCATGACTTGATCCAGGCTCCGATAAAGAACCTCATCTCCGGCGAATTGCGGATTAAGAATGCGGAGCGGTTTGAGTCAGAGACGGTGCGCGCATGACGCCGGCCGGCGCGCCGTCGTCCGGCGCTTGCTAGCTTGTTCTCAAATCAGCTACACATGTTCTCAATATGAGAGCAAGAACATTACCGCCAGTGCCGCAACAGGTCGAGATTCGGGCGCTGCCGTTGCTGCGCCCGGGAGCAACTTTAGCGTCGCTGTACGGCGTGGTGTCGAGTCTTTGCGTAGAAGCGTAAAATGCTGAACCGTTGTCGGGGATGCGCGAAATCCACTGTCGCATCGGATCAGGAGGCCCGCCATGAATACCGTCGAACGCAGTTTCCGTCTTGAGGCGCAATCCGGCCTCGGGGCGAAGCCACGCCCGGAGCTGATTGGCCCGGTACTGACGCACCTGCATGACACCTTGCAGGACACGGTGCGCATGGGCTTTCTGCACACGAGCCGCGCGCGCGGCCGGATTCCGGCGAGCATCAAGGCGGCGGCGGAGGTGCGTTACCTGGGTCACTCGGCGGAGGGCGAAGGTGTGACCGTGCTGCGTTTCGAGGTCGCGCCCTTCGGGGAGGTTGCCGCGGATCTGTTCTCGCAGGCGCAACTGTGGGAGGATGGACCGCAGCCTGAGCAGACGGCATTCGAACTTCTTGCGGCCGCGCTCGAAGACGTCGGGTCGCGCCGCGGCGAGAGCAGTCGCTTCGATCCGGGCATGCTGCGAAGGATCGGCAGTTACCGGAAGTTATTCGGCAAGGACGGCTTGAGCAGTATCGTCTTGCCCGACGTGACGCTGCACAAATCCGGTCGCCTCGACGCGTCCGTCGTGGAATCCGCGCGCGAGCTGGCGGACGCGACGCCGCAGTCTCGGCGGGTGCGTGTCGCGGGTCGGCTGGATTTGATGGGTGCGAGTCAGGGCGTTCTCAAGCTTCACGTCGCTACCGGCGGGATCGTTACCGCGA
This sequence comes from Pseudomonadota bacterium, assembly GCA_021787175.1. GTDB lineage: Bacteria > Pseudomonadota > Gammaproteobacteria > Xanthomonadales > Rhodanobacteraceae > Metallibacterium. Next base: position 1,792 of record JAJYMF010000153.1, read on the forward strand.
TCTGGGAGGGCGAGGAAGCGCTCGATCAGTTCGCGCCGCTTTTCAACAAGGATGTGGTCTGCGAGGGTTTGGGGGTGTTCCGGCCGTCGGGGACTTTGCTTCGCATCGATGCGGATGCGCTTGCGCCGGCGAGCGAGCGTGATGAGTTTTTCCGGCACGCGCCGGTCGCCGAGACGAATACCGATCTTGTCCGGGCGGCGCGTCTACGCTCCGGCGAGTCATCCGTGTACGCCGGCTTCCTCGGCAGCATTCCGCCGGAGGAGAGCGACGAAGAATTCGCTGCTGCGGTCGACGCATTGAGCTGAGTAGATGAACGGCTCGCTCGGGTTTCTCCTCGATACGAGCGTTGTACTCCATGCCACTCGGGCGAACAGTGCCGTCCCGGGCGCGATCGACGCGCAGTTCGGGCTAAGCGCCTCCCGCTTTCGGCCGGCGATCTGCGAGGTAACCGTGGCCGAGTTGCTCGCGTTTTCTTCCAACTGGGGCGAAAGGCGCAAAGCCCTGCTCAAGACCCAGATCGAGAAAACTCTGATCATTCCGATCGCCCACCCCGGAGTTCATCAGCGATGGGCCGAGATGAGTTCGGCGCTGCGATCCGCGGGCCTGACGGTCGGCCAGAATGATATCTGGATCGCGGCGACCGCGAGCGTTGCCGGAATGACCTTGCTGACGACGGATAGGGATTTTCTGACGGTACAGCGCGTGGCGGCGCTGGACGTGCGCGTGCTGGACAGCAAGACGGGTCTGGTTCAGCCGTAATGGCCGGTTCGTTCACCGAATCCATCGTCGAAGAAGCAGCTCTCGCCTGGCTGGAAGGCCTGGGCTACGCCGTCCTGCATGGCCCCGACATCGCAGTGGGGATGCCCGGCGCCGAGCGCACCGACCCGAACTATCGCGACATGGTGCTGGAAGGCCGTTTGCGTCAGGCGCTCGCGCGCCTAAATCCCGACTTGCCCGCTGAGGCGCTTGAGGACGCGTATCGCAAGCTCACGCGCACCGATGCGCCGTCGCTGTTGGAACGCAACCGCGCCGTGCACCGCATGCTGGTGGATGGCGTCACCGTGGAATACCGGCGCAAGGATGGCTCGATCGCCGGCGCACAGGCAAAGGTGATCGACTTCGCCGCGCAGGACAACAATGACTGGCTCGCGGTCAATCAGTTCACCGTCGCCGATGGGCAGCACACGCGCCGCCCGGATGTGGTGCTGTTCGTAAACGGCCTGCCGCTCGCGGTAATCGAGCTGAAGAACCCGGCCGATGAGAACGCCACCATCTGGAGCGCCTATCAGCAGCTCCAGACTTATCAGGCGCAGATTCCGTCGCTGTTCGCGACCAATGCGACGCTGATCGTTTCGGACGGGGTGCAGGCGCGCATCGGCGCACTCGGCGCGGGCAGGGAGTGGTTCAAGCCCTGGCGCACGATCACGGGCGAAGGCGACGCGGCGCCTGGCCTGGCCGAGCTGGAGGTCGTGCTGGGCGGGGTGTTCGAGCGGCGCCGCTTCCTCGACCTCTTGCGCTACTTCATCGTGTTCGAGGATCAGGGCGGCGGCAAGCTGGCCAAGAAAATGGCGGGCTACCACCAGTTCCACGCGGTAAACGTGGCAGTGGAGGAAACGCTGCGCGCGGCGAAGGTCGCGGCCCAGCCCTTGGGACGCTACGCGGCCGGCCACCAACCCGGCGGCGAGGAGGGCGACCGGCGCGTGGGCGTGGTATGGCACACGCAAGGCTCGGGCAAGAGCCTGACCATGGCTTTCTACGCCGGCCGCGTGATCCTGCACCCGGCGATGCAGAACCCCACCATCGTCGTGCTCACCGACCGCAACGACCTCGACGACCAGCTCTTCGGCACCTTCGCGCGCTGCAAGGAGCTGTTGCGCCAGCCGCCGGCGCAGGCGGCGGATCGCGCGGACCTGCGCGAGAAATTGAAGGTCGCGTCCGGCGGCGTGGTGTTCACCACGATCCAGAAGTTCTTCCCCGAGGAGAAAGGCGACCGCCACCCGGTGCTTTCCGACCGGCGCAACATCGTCGTTATTGCCGACGAAGCACACCGCAGCCAGTACGACTTCATCGACGGCTTCGCCCGCCATATGCGCGATGCGCTTCCGCACGCGTTGTTTATCGGCTTCACCGGCACGCCGATCGAGCAGACCGACGCCAACACGCGCGCGGTGTTCGGCGACTACATCAGCGTGTACGACATCCAGCGCGCGGTGATCGACGGGGCGACGGTCCCGATTTATTACGAGAGCCGGCTCGCCAAGCTGGAACTGAAGGCATCCGAGCGCCCGAAGATCGATCCCGAGTTCGAGGAGGCGACC